>JALUWC010000272.1 GCA_027019885.1 Geoglobus sp. | reverse complement strand
GAATTGGGCAAGCATTCACGTCTTCAGATAGCACTGAAAAGAATCATTTAAAAATGTGTCAGACAATGATGGTGTGTGAAGAGAAAGGGTGTCAAGTTCGAAAGGGATCTGATTCACGCTCTGTGGAATGAAGGGTTTGCTGCTGTTAGGGTGGCAGGAAGCGGATCGTCCTCATATCCCTCTCCAGATGTAATTGCAAGCAATGGAAAAACCACCCTTGCCATTGAGGCGAAGGTCAGGGAGAAGCTCCCTCTCTACATCTCGGGGGAGAAGCTGAGAGAGCTTGTCATGTTCTCCAATCTTTTCGGTGCGAAGCCCGTTATTGCCTTAAAGCTCAAAAAGGCAAAATGGAGGTTTTTTGAGATAGACATGCTTGAAAAGACTGAAAATGGTTACAAGATCTCGGATAAAATCTTCCCTCTCGGAAAGGAGCTTGGAGAGATACTTGACAAATTCTTTCAGGAAAGGCTTTAAAACATAAGCCGACATCTGGGGGTATGCATGTTCCTCCATCTCATCCCAGATACCATTCCCTCATAACAAGGGAAAAGCTTGCAGATGCTTTCAGAAAGGGTCTGGTTGTGCCTGAAGGATTGATAGCTCATGGAAGAGGAGAATGCTTTGATTACATACTTGGCGAAAAAAGCAGGGATTTTGCCCTTGAGGCTGAAAGAGTGGCAGTTGCAATGATGATCCTTGCAGATCATCCCGTCATTTCTGTAAACGGAAATGCAGCCGGGCTTGTTGCTGAAGAGATCTGTATGCTTTCAAAATCCCTTTCCATCCCTCTTGAGGTTAACATCTTCCACAGAAGTGAGGAGAGAATTAGAAGAATAGCCGAAGAGCTCGCAAAATATGGAGTGACTGTTTACAGCAGAGGAGATGCGGTCATTGAGGGTCTTGAGTCGGCCAGAAGGATTGTTGACAGCAGGGGAATATTCAAGGCGGATGTTGTTCTCGTACCCCTCGAAGATGGGGACAGGTGTGAGATTCTGAAAAAAAGCGGAAAGAAGGTTATAGCGATAGATCTTAACCCCCTCTCAAGAACATCACAGATGGCAGATGTGACCATTGTTGACAATATAGTCAGAGCGATTCCAAACATGGTTGATTTTGCCGGGGAGATGAAGGGAATGGACAGAGGAGAGCTTGAGAGAATTGTTGGTGACTACGACAACAGAGAAATCCTGAAAAGAGCAGTAAAATCCATAATTGAGTACCTTGAATGGAGATCGGGGGATATGTGATGTATGACGAGATTTTTGAGAAGGTGAGGCTGATAATAGACCGGGTCAGGAACGAGGGAGATATGGCCCTGTTTGAGCTGACAGAGATGTTCGATGGTGTGAGAATAGAGAGCATAAAAGTCAGCAGAGAGGAAGTGGATCGGGCGTATGAGAGTGTTGATGACAGGCTTATTGACTCACTTGAAACTGCAAAGGAGAACATTGAGAGATTTCACTACATAACCATGCCCGAAAGAGATATCAGAATTGATTTTGGTGACTGCATAATGGGAAAAAAGCTTGTTCCGGTTGATGCTGCCGGGCTTTATATCCCGGGAGGAAGGGCAAGCTACCCCTCAACAGTCCTGATGTCAGCCATCCCAGCAAATCTTGCTGGAGTGAAAACAGTTGTTGCGTGCACACCCCCGGATAAAGAAGGTGGGATAAACCATCTAACTCTTGTTGCGATGGATCTGTGCGAGATTGATGAGATTTACAGGGTTGGGGGGGCTCATGCAATTGCAGCCATGGCGTATGGCACTGAGAGTGTTAAAAAAGTTGACAAGATAGCCGGCCCGGGAAACATCTACGTTACAGCGGCAAAGCTTCTCGTGCAGAGGGATGTAGCCATAGACTTGCCAGCAGGCCCATCAGAGGTTCTTGTCATTGCCGATGAGAGTGCTGAGGCTGATGTAATCTTTCTGGAATGCATCTCCCAGCTTGAGCACGATCCAATGGCAAGGGCGATTCTCGTCACAACATCTGCAGAACTGGGTAGAGAGGTTGAGGAAAAGATCAGATCAGTCATCTCTGACCCAAACTTTAAATTTACTGTTGTCGCTTCAATGGCTGAGGCTGTGGAGGCTTCAAACAGAATAGCGCCTGAGCATCTCGTGATAATTGCAGAGAATCACTGGCAGGTTTTTGAGAAGATCAGGCACGCTGGAAGCGTTTTTCTCGGGAAGTTCTCTCCGGTTTCTGCTGGAGACTATGCAAGCGGAACAAATCACATACTTCCGACTGGAGGTTACGCAAGAATGTTTTCAGGTTTGAGTGTCGAAACCTTCCTGAAATCGGTAACCTATCAGGAGCTTTCAAAGGAGGCTCTTGAAAGGCTGGGGCAGGCAGTTATAAATCTTGCAAGGGCTGAAGGGCTTGAGTGGCATGCAAAATCTGTGGAGGAGAGGTTGAAATGAGGAGGTTTACTGCTGAGATAGGTGAAGAGGACTCTGGAAAGGAGGTAGAGCTTTACGGATGGGTCCATGAGGTAAGGGATCTTGGTGGCCTTGTTTTTGTTGTGCTGAGAGACAGAGAGGGATTTGCCCAGATAACTCTTCCAAAAAAGGCTGTTGACAGGGAGATGTTCAGAAGAGCAAGAAAGGTCAGAAGAGAGAGTGTTGTAAGAGTTAGAGGGACTGTCAGGGCTGAGGAGAAGGCACCAAACGGGTTTGAGATAATACCAACTGAGTTTGAGATTCTGAATGAAGCGGATGCTCCGCTGCCCCTTGAGGTAACTGAAAAGGTTCCTGCAGAACTCGACACAAGGCTGGATAACAGGTTCATGGATCTGAGAAAGCCGAGAGTTCAGGCAATCTTCAGAATAAGGCATGTGATGCTTCAGGCGATAAGGGAGTTCTTTGACAGGCATGGCTTTATAGAGGTGAACACTCCGAAAATCGTATCAACAGCAACTGAAGGTGGAACAGAGCTCTTTCCCATAACATACTTTGAAAGGGAGGCTTTTCTCAATCAGAGCCCGCAGCTTTACAAGCAAACTCTCATGGCTGCTGGATTTGAAAGAGTTCTTGAAATCGGCCCCATTTTCAGGGCTGAAGAACACAACACAATCAGACATCTGAATGAAGCGGTAAGCATTGACATTGAGGTGAGCTTCACAGACCATGAGGGTGTCATGAAATACCTTGAGGAGCTTGTGAGATACACTCATGAGAGAGTCTGTGAAAGATGCGGGAGGTATCTTGACTGGATTGGAATTGAAATGGAAGTTCCTGAAACCCCCTTTACGAGACTGAGCTATGATGAGGCTCTTGAGATCGCCAGAAGGAGAGGAGAGGATATAAACTGGGGAGATGATCTTTCCACTTCAGCCTTAAAGCATGTTGCTGAGGATTTCAGCGGATACTACTTCATCGTGGACTGGCCAACAGAGTCAAAGCCATTCTATGCCATGCCCCATGAAAACGAACCAGAGATCTCGAAAACATTTGATCTCATGCATGGGTGGCTTGAAATTGCGAGCGGAGCCCAGAGAATTCATATCTATGACCTGCTTGTTAAAAGGATCTCAGAGCAGGGGCTGAGTCCTGACAGTTTTGGATTCTACCTTCAGACGTTCAGATATGGCATGCCACCTCATGCCGGATGGGGTATGGGACTGGACAGACTTGTGATGGCTGTACTGAATCTTTCAAACATCAGGGAGGCTGTACTCTTCCCAAGGGACAGACAAAGACTTGTTCCGTGAAAAAATATATAAACTACTAAATCAATTTATTATACGAAATGAGCGAGAGAGACCTCATAATTGAAAGGCTTGAAAGGAAGCTGGCTGAGAAGGAGAGGGAATTGAGGGAATTGAGAAAGGTGGCGGGTATGAATGCAGAAGAGATTAAAAGACAGGTTCTTGAAAGCATGAGACTTGAGCTTGAAAAAGTCGAGATGCTTGAGGCAAAAGTTGCTGAGCTGAACAAAACTGTTCAGTCTCTGCTGGATGAGGTTCTGTATCTGAAGGCTAATTTACCAAAGGAGGAGTCAAAGCCAAGGGAAATCAGGGACCTCAGGGATTTCGATGAGGATTCTGAGAAAGAGAGCAAATCAGAATGCATTGCTGAAGATGAGATTATAATCTGCGACTGAAATCATGCACATCAAGAAGATCTCGATAAAGAACTTCAAGTCCTTCGGTAAAAAAGTAGATATCCCCCTCGATAAGGGTTTTACAGTAATAAGCGGGCCTAATGGGAGCGGAAAGTCAAACATAATAGACTCCATTGTATTCTGTCTTGGCTTGCACACCTCATCAAAAATTTTGAGAGCTGAGAAGCTTCCGGATCTGATATATTCTGGAAACGGCAGAAAGGTTGGAACTGCCGAAGTTGAGATAGTATTTGAGAACAGCGGAGAGGAGCTTCGAATAGCAAGAAGAGTCAAGATCACTGAAAGAAACTACTACAGCTACTACTACATCAACGGAAAGCCTGCAAGTCATGGGGAAGTGATGAAAATACTTGAGAAGGAGGGCATTTACAGCGATGCCTACAACATCGTCATGCAGGGAGATGTAACAAGGATAGTCGAGATGACACCATTCCAGAGAAGGAAGATCATTGATGACATTGCAGGGATTTCAGAGTTTGAGGAGAAGAAGGCAAGAGCCATAGAGGAGCTTGAGGCTGTAAGGCAGAACATAGAAAAGATATCTGCAATTCTCTCTGAGGTTGAGCAGAGGCTGAAAAATCTGGAGAAAGATAAGGTAGAGGCTTTGAGGTATAAGGACCTCATTGCAAGAAAGGAGAGGCTTGAGCTTGAGCTGATGGCAATAAAGAGAAAGGAGCTTGAGCAGAAGTTATCAAGAATATCGAGGGAGATTGAAAGACTTGAGAAAAGCAAGGATAAGGCTATTACCAGAATTTCTGAGATAATTAAAGTTAAAGAGAATCTCAGAGAAGAGATGGAGGAAATTTCGAAAAAGATCTCTGAGGAGGCAGATGAGAGGTACAGGGAGTTACAGGCACTCATTGCAGACTATCAGGCAGAGGTGGAGGGGTTCAGAAGGGAAGAGGAGTTTGCAAGAAATCAGATTGAGAGCCTGAATCAGGAGAAGATGAGAACTCTTCTCGAACTCGACAGGCTTTCAGATGAGGTTGAAAGCTTGAGAAAAGATCTCTCAGATCTCATCCTCCAAAGAGAGAGCGTTTTAGAAAATGAGAATGCCGTCAAGTCCAGAATGGATGACCTAATGAGGAAAATTGAGGAGATAAGCGGTGAGGAGAGGGAAATCAGAGACAGAATTCTTGGAATATCTGAAAAGATTGAAAATCTGAATTCTGCAAAAGGTAATCTGCTGAGAGAGAGGGACAGGGTATATGAAGGGCTGAGAAGGATTACAATTGAAATAGAAGACATAGACGGGCAGATTTCAAGAGTAAGGAATGAATACGGGAAGATAAAGGATCAGATAGAGGCGAAAACAAGAGAGAAAGAGGAGTATGAGGACAGGCTTGCAAAGCTTATTTCAAAAAAGAAAGAGGCGGACAACAGTATTTTCAGTCTCAGAAATGAGTTGTCCTCTATTGATGAGGAGATCAGGCAGAAGGAGCTTGAGCTGGCAAAGGTTAAAGCTGAGATATCTGCATACGAAGCGAGATATAACAAAGCTGTGGAACTCATTTTGGAGGCAAGGGAGAGAAAGGCTTTGCCGGGAATTTTTGGAGTTGTTGCACAGCTTGCGGAGGTTGATGAAAAGTATGCTTTAGCCCTTGAAATTGCTGCTGGGAGTGCCTTGAACTTTATTGTTGTGGAGAATGAGGATGATGCAGTAAGGGCGATAAATTATCTCAAGCAGATAAAAGGAGGTAGAGCAACATTTCTGCCCCTGAACAAGATAAGAAAGAATTTTGAAAAGATGTCTCTCGATAAAAGCTTAATCGGCGAAAAAGGTGTTATAGATTATGCCGTCAATCTTGTGAAATGTGATGCGAGATTCAGACCGGTTTTCAACTTCGTTTATAGGGATACAGTTGTTGTTGATAATGTCGAGAATGCGAAACGGATAATGGATGGCAGAAGAATCGTTACGCTGGATGGAGAGCTCATAGAGAAGTCCGGAGCAATCACAGGAGGGAGTGTTGACAGAAAAACGGGTTTGCTTTTAACAAAGGAGCTTGTTGAAAAGGAAAAGAGGATATCCGAGGAGATATCTGTTTTGAATTCAAAGAAGGCGTATATTGTCGGTGAGTTCAGAAAAATAGAGGATCACTGGAGAGGAATTCAGGGAGAGATTGAAAGCGTTGAGGAGCTTGTGAGAGGCTGTGAGAGAGAGTTAGAGATGCTCAGAGTGAAAATGGAGTCTGCATCAACGATGGAGAAAGAACTCATTGAGAAAGCTGAGATGAAGGATGCTGAGAGAAGATCGCTGGCTCAAAAAATTGAGGAAGTGGAAGTAAAGCTGAAGGAAATCTCTAAGGAAATTGAGTCTCTCTCGAAAGAGCTTGAGGCTTTGAACAGAAAAGTCAAGGGTAGTGAACTTCCAAAGCTCTCGAAAGAGCTTGAATCGCTCAAAAATCAGCATTCAGTAATTAGAGAAGGCCTGATTAAAATCGAATCTGAAATAGAGAAAAAAGAGCTTGAGATAAAGCAGAAAGAGTCTTTGATAAATGAAAGAGAAAACAGGGTGGAAGATATTGGTCAGAAGACAAGCGAACTCTCTCTGAGAATCACCGAGTCAAGAGAGAAGGTAGAAAAGCTGAATCTCGAGATCGAAAAACTGAGGGGGGAGGAAGACAGGCTTGGCGAAAAAGTGAAGGAGCTGAGGGAGAAAAGAGACGAGATATTTGCGAGAATGAGAGAACTTGAGAATGAGCAGAACAGGCTTGAGTATGACATAACGGGATACGATGAGAGAATTGGGGCAAGAAGAGAAGTAATTGAACAAATTCGGAAAGAGATCGATGAGCTTCCAGAGCTTGAACCTGAGATTAACAGAGAAAAAGCAGTTTCCGAGCTTGAGAAGGTTGAAGCTGAGCTCTCCGGTTTTGGTGACGTAAATCTGAAGGCAATACAGGAGTATGATGAGGTTAAAACAAGATGGGAGGAGCTGTTTACAAAAAAGACAGAGCTTGAAAGGGAGAGGGAGGAGATAATCGAAAGAATTGAGAAATATGATAGAATGAAGAGGGAAAAATTCTTTGAGGTTTTCAACGCTCTCAATGAGAACTTCAGGGAAATCATAAGAAGCCTTGCCAATGGTGAAGGGGAACTCTATCTTGACAACCCTGACGACCCTTTCAACTCAGGGCTTTACATGAGGGTCAGACCATATGGCAGACAGGTTCAAAAGTTGGAGCAAATGAGTGGTGGGGAGAAGAGTCTTGTTGCTTTAGCTTTAATTTTTGCCATCCAGAGGTACAAACCTGCTCCATTCTACGCTTTTGATGAGGTTGACATGTTTCTCGATGGTGTCAATGTAGCGATGCTTGCGAGGATGATAAAAGAACTCTCCTCCCATGCTCAGTTCATAGTCGTCTCGCTTCGAAAGCCAATGCTTGAGGAGGCAGATGCCATTGTTGGCGTTACGATGGGGAGGGATAACATATCACAGGTGACTGGAATAAGGAAGGCATCGATGATCCAGTAGAGATGCTCTACAATCTCGCTAGGAGGAGGGAGATAGATCCTGTAAACATAGACATCGTTGATGTGGCAGACAAATTTTTAGAGGAGCTTGAAAGGGCAAAGAAGCTCGATCTGAGAATTTCGGGCAGAGTATTGCTGTATGCGGCCATTCTGATAAGAATGAAATCTGACATTGTGACTGGCGAAGCTCTTGGAATCATTGGTGAGCATGAAGAGGAAGATGATTCGGTATCTCAGCTTTACGATGATTTTGAGGATCTCTCCTACAGTCCTGAGTTCGAGGAGTACCTCTCTCAAGATTTTCTTGAGGATGAAGTGACTGTAGAGGATGATCTGATCAATGCATTGATAAGTGCAGGCAGAAAGAGGGTGAGGAGGTACACGACCCTTGAAGATCTGATAAGGGAGCTTGAGTCAGCTGAAAGGGTTAGAAAGAGAAGGAGAAAAAGAAAGCGTCAGAGGGACACTCTGTTTGACCCAATGGAGGTTCCACACGATGAAGATCTTGAGATAACGATTGAGAAAGTAAAGGAGAAGATCGGTCTGGTGATGAAAAACAAGGATGTAATCAGACTCAGTGATATCGCAGGCTTTGATCTGGTATCCAAGTACATTTCAGTGCTCCATCTTGCCTTCAGAAGGATATTTGAGCTTTATCAGGAGAAAATATTTGAAAGCGAGATCGAGATTAGGAGGATCAGGGATGAAAGAGAAGATTGAGGCAATACTCTTTGTCACCTCTGACCCAATATCTGCATCAAAAATAGCCAGAATTCTCGGAGTTAAGGCTGAGGACGTTGAAAAGACAATTGACGAGCTTTCGCAGGAATACTCATCCAGAAGCTCTTCAATCGAAATAGTCAAGCTTGGAAGCAAATATCTGATGAGGGTGAAGCCTGAATATTCAGATGTGGTCAGGCATTTCACTGAAAGGGAGTTCGAAAGAGGACTGCTGAGAACTCTGGCAATAATCGCCATAAAACAGCCCATAAAGCTCTCCGATCTTGCGAAAATCAGGGGAAACAGATGTTATGAGCATGTAAAGAAGCTGAAGGATATAGGATTCGTTTCAGAGGAAAAAAGAGGTAGATCGACTATTTTAAGAACAACCAGAAATTTTGCGGTGTATTTTGGGATTAAGAGTTCGGAACCTGAGGAGATAAAGCAAGTATTGCAGGAGATGGTAATGAAAGATAAAAGGCTTGGAGACTATCTTGAGAAATTATCCACGTAATTTCATAAAATGGGATCAAGCTGAAAATTTCCTAAAAATAGGGATTGTGAATTGTTTTGTGCTGAGAATTTGAGTATAAAACCACATCCTCTGGCATACATTATTTATACGTTATCATTGTTCAGCTTTTCTTAGGAGGATAAATGATAGAGCGATGAGTCCATCAGGGAGGGAGATGTGAGCATAAGCTATGTCGCCTGCAGAACCAGGTGGAGAGATGGAGAGAAGAACTGAAAGAGCTCTTAGCAGTAATGGCTGGAGTACCATTTGAGGTAGCATATGACAATTTCTGATCTTGATTACCCCTATACAATTCTGCTTGTGAAGGTAACTGAAGGTTACACAGATCAGACAACTGGACAATGGGTCTCAGGGCCGAGCTCGGTCTTGCTGTGATCAAGAATGAGACAACATCCGCATGTGAAGAAGCTATGAGAGTGGGTGCACTTGCCAGCTAACAGTTGTCATGCCAGCCTACGAAGACATTCCAGCAGACTGGAAGGCTCAGAGGATTATCAGGGATGTCAGTATTACTGCCGCTCTGCTGGCTGAAAAACTTCCTCATGTGATTGATTCTCAAACCCGTGTTTAATTTCCCAAGTAATAAAGCAGAGACTTTTTGGAGAAGGGAAACTTGCCAGGTTTAACTGCGGACAAATACTCCTGCAGAACTTCTTGAGCTCCTCTGGAGAAAAAAAAGTAACCCTGTCTTCGTAGTCTTTTGCAATCTCAGCGGAAATAAATATTGCTCTGTCAGAAATGTTAATGTTATCAAGGGTAGGCGATACAATTCCCCTGCTCGAATTCCTGAAGTGGCCGAAAGAAGAATTGCAGACTTGAGCTTAAGGTTATACGGATACTGGAGCCTGTCAGCTTATTTTAGCATATTCCTGACAACCTCAATCTTAATCACTCTCTTTCTCCGTTTCGGAATCTTTGGCAGAACGGGTGATTTATGAATTCCAAGAACTTCCTGATGCGAATTAGCTTATTTCGAACACTATTCGGGCTGTAACGGTCTTTTAATCTGTTTATATAAATAATTATGTCATTATCGTTTAATTCGTAAGAACAAGCCTTTAAATAGCTAAAAATATCGGATTTGTAGGCTTTCAATTCCTGAGTAGAAATGTGCGGCAACTTTAACCGTTTAATAAACCCCTCATACTGGTTCAAAACCGAATTAAATGCGGGGGGCGGGATTTGAACCCGCGGACCCCTTCGGGACAGGGTCTTAAGGCTCAGAGGAGAGATTTAATAAAATACAGAGATTTGAGAGAGGATTTTGCAAAATGGCTTCTAAATAGAACTTCTACCGAATACGCAAATCAACTTATCAGATATCTTGATAGGTTCGCTAAA
>JALUWC010000271.1 GCA_027019885.1 Geoglobus sp. | reverse complement strand
CTCCGGTAATGTATTACTCCGGAAAAAGCATGTTCTCAGCAGCAGTGAGAGCATTAAGGCATGGAACCCTGAACATGGATGTCATGTATTCAATGGGTGTTGGCTCAGCATACACTGCAAGTGTTCTTTCAACTGCCGGAATTTTACCTGAGGACTATCTGTTTTATGAAACAGCCGTTCTGCTTCTTGCATTCCTTCTCCTTGGTAGAACTCTTGAGGCGATAGCAAAGGGAAGGACAAGCGAGGCGATAAAGAAGCTTGTTGGTCTGCAGGCAAAAACGGCAATTGTTGTGAGAGATGGCAAGGAAATAGAGGTTCCCGTTGAGGATGTCAGGGTTGGTGATGTCGTCATAGTGAAGCCGGGAGAGAAGATCCCAGTTGATGGTGTTGTGATCGAGGGAGAGAGCTACGTTGATGAGTCAATGATCACGGGAGAGCCTGTACCGAATCTGAAAAAAGCTGGAGATGAGGTTGTTGGAGCGACAATAAACAAAAACAGCGTTCTCAAAATTGAGGCAACGAGAGTAGGAGGAGACACATTACTCGCCCAGATAATCAGGCTTGTTGAAGATGCGATGGGAAGTAAACCACCGATTCAGATGTTAGCAGACAAGATCGTGACATACTTCATACCCGCTGTACTGACAATAGCAGTATCATCATTCATCTACTGGTATCTCATTGCAGATGTTCCGGCTTTATTCGCCTTCACCACCCTCGTTGCCGTTCTTGTCATAGCCTGCCCATGTGCTTTCGGTCTTGCAACACCCACAGCCTTGACTGTCGGAATGGGAAAGGGAGCTGAGCTTGGTATACTCATAAAAAGCGGTGATGCCCTCGAAATTGCAAGAAAAGTAACTACAGTTGTTTTCGATAAAACAGGGACTCTGACAAAGGGGAAGCCTGAGGTAACAGACATAGCGGTCTTTGGAAGTGATGAAAAAGATGTGCTTATATTGGCTGCCATAGCTGAAAAGAGGAGCGAGCATCCTTTGGCCGAGGCGATAGTGAGAAAAGCTGAGGCTGAAGGAATAGAGATAAATGAGCCGGAGAAATTCGAGGTCATTGCAGGAAAGGGTGTTATAGCCTCATTTAATGGAAACAGAATTCTGGTCGGAAGCAGGAAAATGATGACCGAAAATGGTCTGAATCTCGATGAGAGAATAGAAGATATCCTGCAAAATCTGGAAAGAGAGGCTAAAACAGCCATTCTTGTTGCCTCTGATGGCAAGATAGTCGGAGCGATTGGCATTGCCGACACGATAAAAGATTCTGCGGTAGAGGCTATCGAGGAGCTTCACAGAATGGGCAAGAAGGTGGCAATGATAACCGGAGATAACAGAAGAACTGCCGAGGCAATAGCAAGAAAGGTTGGAATAGATACTGTTCTTGCAGAGGTATTGCCCCATCAGAAAGCTCAGGAGGTTAAAAAGCTCCAGGAGAGTGGAGAGGTTGTTGCATTCGTTGGAGATGGAATAAACGACGCCCCTGCCTTAGCACAGGCAGATCTCGGAATAGCGATTGGTAGCGGAACAGATGTTGCTATCGAAAGTGGTGAGATCGTGCTCATGAGGGATGACCTCAGAGACGTTGTCGCGGCAATCCAGCTCAGCAGGAAAACTCTGAGTAAAATCAAGCAAAATCTGTTCTGGGCGATGATATACAACACAATCCTGATACCACTTGCAGCCGGTCTGTTTTATCCGATCTTTGGACTGGTTTTCAGACCTGAATGGGCTGGCTTGGCTATGGCGATGAGCAGTGTAAGCGTTGTTACAAATTCTCTGCTGATGAAGAACTACACACCGCCGGTTAAGAGGGGAAAGTAAACCACATATTTTTTGAATTTTTAAATTTTTAAATCAGAGCAAAATAAATAAAAAAATCGAGGATGTGATGAATCCATTAATACTCAAGGATGTGAGCGAGAAGGAGGCAAGGAAGAAAGCTGAAAAAATCCTTGCGGATTTTGGATTGAAGGACAGTGTAAATCACAAACCTGAAGATCTTTCAGGAAGTGAACAGCAGAGAGTTGCAATTGCAAGGGCCGTTATCAGCGATCCTGACCTGATAATTGCTGATGAGCCGACTGCAAATCTCGACTCAAAAAAGGAAAGGGAAGTTATGGAACCCATACATGCAATGGTAGAGGGGGAAAAAGCAGCAATAATTGCCAGCCACGATCCAAGAGTGGAGGGCTTCGCGGACAGGATTCGCAGGATGGAGGACGGAAGGTTGAAGAG
>JALUWC010000270.1 GCA_027019885.1 Geoglobus sp. | reverse complement strand
AGAGATAAACATAATTCTTCTGACTCTGCTGCTGTTGTATATCCAGCCCATTGCAATGCAGATGCCAAGGAGTGTGAGCAGAATCACAGCCAGTGGAGTCTCAACCCTGTCGTAGTATTCTCTTCCCACACTGAGATTTTCAACAACCGCAGGAGCGAGGGTTCCGATCAGAACTGTTACGGTTGCAAGGATGAGTATCACAAGATTCAGGAATATTGTGAACTCCCTGCTGGTAACCTGAAACTTTTCGGCGGCAAAAAATTTTCTATCATGGAAAAACACATACCCTGATACCCCAAAAGAGACCAGAATTAAAAACAGGTAGAACCACCCCTCTGGATTCTGACCAAATGCGTGAACGCTCTCGATTATTCCGCTTCTCGTTATGAAGGTGGCTATGACAACCAGAACAAACGACACAACCGCAAGCCAGTAGTTCCATGCTCTGAAATTTCTGCTCCTCATTATTCCGTGAAGGAGGGCTGTTACGGTGAGCCACGGAAGTAGAGATGCGTTCTCAACAGGATCCCATGCCCAGAAACCACCCCATCCAAGGGTCTTGTATGCCCACCATCCCCCAAGAAATATCCCAATCGTGAGGAAAAGCCATGAAAGAATTGCCCACTTCCTTATTCTCAAATGCCACAGCTCTTCTTTAAAGTAAGCTGATGATACTGCAATGGCAAAGGGTATTGTTGCGGCAGCATATCCGAGAAATACGGTTGGTGGATGCAAAGCCATTTCAGGAGTTCTGAGCAACGGATTGAGACCGTAACCTTCCAAAATTGGTCTTCCAATACCCCATCTTTCAAATGGATTTGACAGACTCAGCATTATGAAAAGAAAGAAAGCAACAACCATTCCAGAGATGCTCAGGGAAAGGGCAGAGACCCTGTCCTTCGTTTCAATCCTCAAAAGTGCCACATTGAGGGCAGAGACAAACATCGCCCACAGGAGCAGAGATCCCTCTCTTCCAGCCCAGACAGCACTTATGGTGTAAAGCAGACTCAGATGGGTGTCAGAGTATGAGTAAACATACTTTACATCAAAATCCCTTATGAGGAAATAGTAGGTCAGAAGAAGGTAAGAAAGGAACACCACTGCTGTGTAGGCATAAAGTGATTTTTCTCCATTCACAACGTGTTTAATGGCCTTTTTTCCTTTGCTCCTGATGGCCATGAAAAACGAGTAAGATGAGAAAAACGCGAGCAGAAAGGATATGAGGAGAAGTACATATCCAATATCCATTAACTCACCTCATCCTGTCTCCCCCTTTTTCACTTCGTATTTGCTTGGGCATTTCAGCAGGAGTTCCTTGGCATAGAATATTCCATTTCTGTAATCCCCTCTGACGACTGCAGGTATTCCTTCCTGATAGTTGGAGACCGCGCCCGTGTACTTCACAATAATTTCAGTTTTTCCATCGGTCAATTTAAAGACCCTTGTATTGTTTTCAAAGAAATACTTGGTGGAGTTAGGTACTATCGTTCCATTAACCTGTACATTTTCAGCATATCCTTTTTCCACAACCTGAGAGACGGTCAGGTAAGGACTGATACCCTGATTAAAAGAGACTATAACGAGCACCGAAAATACGATTACAGAAATTCCAACAATAATCTTTACCTTCTGGCTTTTCTCCATGCTTTATACTGAATATCAAACAAATTAAAGCTTTTCGGACATAATTAAACATTTAGGATGGCTCAGCACTCAAGACCCTCATCACCACCTTCAGAGGGGCCCTTTCATCATCGCCATTCGTTCTCTGACTCCATTAAATTTAACTGTAACGCCAACCTTTCAGAGAAAGATTTATACGGCTCGGTGATCAACCTTTATTCAATATGAGATGCTCTGTAGCATTACTCAAGGATGTGGAAAAGAGGATTGTCGAAAGAGAGGAGATTTCCTTCAGAAATGCTGTTTTTAAAAGCGCCAACCAGGCATACTGGAAAGTTCTCGTTTCAGATGAAGATAAAAAGATCAGGAAAGACAAGCTTGAATTCATAAGGATCAGGAAGATAAGGCTCCCTCCAAGAAGTACTGTTGCACCACTCTCCATTCTAAGACATGCATTTGGAACTGCAATAGACGTTCTCTCATCAGAACTGAAAAAGGTTGAGGAGACAAGAGAGATCAGTCATGCAGTATTTTATCCAGTAGAGGACGGAGAAATCAAGAAAGATGATATCATAGGTGTGATGAAGGTCTATCCTGTCAACGTTGGGGATGTTGATGACATGGACTACATAAAGTCGCCTGAAATAAAACCAAAATTGGAGGAGACAGATGCGAGCATGGTGTACAGAGATGGAAAGAATGTTGCCAGGAACAGGATCAGAGTTAAGGAGGCGTGGTATTCCAGATGGAATCTGGGAGAGTGGAGAATGCTTATAGCTGAGGAAAATGTGAGGCTCATTCCTGGGAATTCGAGATTGATCAAGGTCAGAAATATTGAGATCCCGTCAAACAGCATACCTGCCCCTCTTTATGGATACAGACCCCCTTTTGGAACGGTTCTTGATATCTACTCTCCGGGAAGGCCGAGAAAAATTGAGGAAAGAAAGATCATAACACATGCTCTCTTCATCCCGTTTGAGGAGGGGGAGATTAAAGAGGGCGATATCATAGGTGTGATAAATGTTTACAGCGTTGCTGTTGGAGGAATTGTTGAAAGCGTGGCACCATTCCTCACAGGATCGGAGAAGGGAAATGTCATTGTCAGAGAGGACAGAAAGCTGAAGAGGGTTGAGTTTGAACACAGACCCTTTTTCTTCAGACGCAGTGCTTTGGGTTATTTCAAGCCAATAATAAGCACAGAGACAAAGAGAATAAGGGCAAACATTCCTGAGAAGGTGATGGTTGAAAAGATCGACATTCCTGCTGGAGCAATAATCCAGCCAATGAGTGGTAAAGTGCATGCAGCGGGAGCAGTCATAGATGTTGAATTCGAGGATCAGAGATTTGTCGAAGATGACAGGGTCATAGATTATGCAATAGTCATCTCACCTGTTGATGGGGAGATCCTGAGAGGGGACATGATCGGAGTCATAATGCAGTATCAGATATCTCCGCTCACCTACCCTGAGCTGTTCGTCAAGAGGTATGGCTGAGGGCACAAACTATTTAAATTGAAATCTTTTCCGAATCATCAGGAGGTGCTGCTGTGATCTGGCAGGGAAGAAGTAAGAGAAAGTACACTGGAAAACTTTACAAGAGGTTTAGGAAAAAGAGAAAGTATGAGCTCGGAAGAGAGCACATAGAGACACTCATAGGCGACAGAAAGATCAAGAAAATCAGGGTGAGAGGAGGAAACTACAAGATAAGGCTGTTCAAAGAGAAACAGGCTAACGTCTACATCCCCTCTGAAAAAAAGGTTGTCAGAGCTGAGATAAAGTCAGTCATAGAAAACAGGGCACACATACACTTTGCCAGAAGAAACGTTCTGACAAAAGGAGCAGTGATAGAGACTTCAGCAGGAAAAGCAGTGGTTACAAACAGACCGGGGCAGGAAGGAATAGTGAATGCGGTTTTGATGGAATAAAATCTCCAATACATCATTATTTAAAGTCCGGTGAGTAGGATAGCAGGTTGATTCAAGTTCGTTTCATACGCTCTTCAAAAACATTCGTTTTGATCCCAGAAACATTTCAGGCTCCGTAATCTACTATTATCCTCCCTTAATCACCACTTAATCTATCAGAAACTCAAATAACCATGATGGCACCATATCTCCCCGCTCAACCTCACTTCAAGCATTTTTTGGATACTGGGAGTAAAATGTACCAAACCTAAACAAATTCTTGAGGTATTCCGAAAAATACAAAAAATTAAACCAAAATTAAATCGAAATCCGTTTTTTGAGACTTTTTCCAATGATGATTTCAAATAATCCAGACTCCCTGAAAAAAGCAAAAGGCACACTTTCATCAGGAATCCTGATGAAGAAGACTATGAAGTCGAACTGACACACTCCGAGATCATTGACATGATTGTGAGAAACCCATATGCAGTCGAATCTGGATGAAAGTCTTGTATCGTTGTACATCATGGCGATCGAAGTCAAGTCAGACGCGCGACATATGAGGCTGTTGGACAGATACAAAAATATCTGGCATGGGCTAAAGAAAATAAAGCCAGAGGTAACGCTGTGAGAGGAATGATGGTAGCAAGGGATTTCGATAAGGGCCTGGAATATTCTTTAAGAGGGTCTGCATACAAAATAGAATTAAAAAGATTAAGTGGGATACACTCTAACCGGAATTCACGATTTGTGACATTCTTACAGTGGCCACATACCAGCCAATCTCTCTATACTTTCTTTTCCTGAATCCCCAAAGAAGGTCTGTGTTAAATACACCGGAGAGTTAAGTTCTCCCCTACCAGAACTTCCTGTAGTGCTTCAGGAAACACTCCTTGTGATAGTAGTGGCCCATATAATACTGCCATTTGTCAAATACCGGCTCTCCGCACATCGGACAGAGAGCTCTGCCCTCTGGTGCACCTCTGTATGGTACTGCCTCAAGCAATCCCTTTCTGTAAAGCTCCTCAACTTTCTTGAGCTTTCTCCTGTCAACCTCTCCCAAGAGTATTTTTTCCTCTCCCTTCACCGCAAATGCACTCAGTTTCTCTCCGTCAAGGATCATTTCAATAAAGTCTGAAGTTTCAGCCATCCCATACCTCCCCAGCTTGATTAGATAGTAGGGAAGCTCCACATCAATAAATTCGAGAAACAGGTCAGGCGGGATTTGAATCCTTTCCATAGCTCTCCCCCCATAAAAACTCAGTAAATCAACTCCAAAATTTTGAATATGTTCTTCCTGAACGCATCTTCCAGAGCCTCTGCAATCTCAAAGGCTTCATAGATGTCTTCGGGATTATTCAGTCTTACTCCTGTGATCTCCTCAAGCGAGTAAGTCCTATTTTCCGGCAGACCTACCCTGAACCTCTCCTCGAGCACTATGATGAGATCATAGTCCAGAACCGGTCTCGAAAACACTTCAAATTCCAAGCACTCAACATCTTTTGGAGTGAATTCGTTAGAATTGCCGTAAAGTTTGTCTATGACTTCTTTCGCAAACTCGTGCAGTTCCGTTTTGCTGTGATACGCTGCAGAATCCACAAAGATCGTTAGCTCCACCAAATCCACCACTTTTCTGAGGGCAAATCTTGCTATTGGTCCGAGAAGAGAGTCATCTTCTGAAACTATGAGGATTCTCCTCGGTCCGACTGGTTCGAAACTGCTGGTGTATGTGCCGTGGAATGCATACCTTTCGTCGATGTGGCAGTTAAGTTCTCTGCCAATCTCGATAAGCATTCTCTGAAGTTCTTTCACTCGATCTTCATCGGCAATTTTGCCCTCATCATTCATGAATTTCCACTGAACGGATGCCATCAGCCTCGAAAGAGCGTAACGAGCATCATTGCCGAAGCTGCCATAAACCGAATAAACCGGAACGCCATTGAAAATAATATCAGTCAGTCCAAACCTCAGTCCTGTTATGAACAGCTCATCTACTCTGCTTATTCCAGAACTTGGATCGCTTAAGACATATATTCTCGCACCTTCATAATGGTAGCCATCCCTGCCCTCTACAACCTCCGGAACGATCACGACTGTAGTTCTTCCAGCAGGAACGACAGAAAAGCCCTCTTCATTCAAAACCCTTCTGATCTCATCAACACACCTGACACACACCTTTCCTTTGAGCTCTGCAATCGTGCACCTGTCTGTTATAGGACAAAAATAGTCATAACTTTCACACTCCTTAAATTGCAACCTTTCATCCTCCACTTCCAATCAATTCACCTCCGACCCCAGACTGTAAGCAGACAGGTTGTCGGGGTCAGGCATACCTGCCTGCGGAAAAGGTTGAATGCAATTAGGATATTTAAATTTTTGTGCAGATTTAAGAGAAAAATTGTAATTTTAGAAATCAAGTAACTCAAACGAAAGCTGAAATTGAAGTCTCCATTTTTTAAGGGTTCGTTGGATAATTAAATTTAATCATTCTAAATCTTGCTGCTTTTTGATAAATTTTTCTTCAGACAGCCTTTCTTCCATTTTAAGAGAAAATTATTAATAATCTGACCCCTTAAAAGCTCAAGTAATCGTTCTTTCATCAAAGGAGGTGGTTACTTTGGCTGAAGCAACGAGAGAACTGCTCTGGGGTGTGAGCGGGAGCTTAGCGCAGAAACTCCACTACGTGCTCTTTGCAATTGCAACTGTAATTTTTGTTCTTGGCATTATCAGGTGGTACAGAATTCTAAAAACAGGTCGGGATGATGAGGTGAGATTTGACAATCTTGGCAGAAGATTCTACTACGTTATCAAAGACGGGTTTGTTTTTGTCAGACTTTACCTAAGAGAAGAAAAAATGGGAATAATGCATCTTTTAGTCTTATGGGGCTTTATTCTGCTTACAATTGGAACGCTTACCCTTACAGTTGCTGAGTATGTCACCTCCGAATTTTTCAGAGGTGCTTTTTACCTGATATTTGAGGCCACAATGGACCTTGCGGGATTTGCATTTATTTCTGGGCTTCTCATCGCAATACACAACAGGTATTTTGCAAAGCCATCGAGGTTTGAGAAGAGATGGGCGCAAGCAAAAGATGATGGAGCGGTGCTTGCACTTCTCCTTGTAATCGGAATTCTGGGTTTTGTTGTCGAGGCAATAAGAATATCAAGCGGAATGCCTGCCTACACAGCATTGATTGGCGGTTTCATCTCGAACCTGATACCATTCAACCTCACCGCCTACAGAGTTACATGGAGTCTGCATTCCCTCCTTGCAATGCTCTTCATAGCTTTAATACCGTACACAAAGCTCGCCCATATCATCGCTGGCCCTCTCAACATTCTGACAAGAACAGAAAGAATTTCGGGTAGGGAGGTTGATGATGAAGAATATATGGGTGCAATAGAGCCAAAAGACCTGCAGTGGAGGGACATGCTCTCAAGTCTTGCATGCATGAGGTGCGGGAGATGTCAGGATGCATGTCCCGCAACAAACTCAGGCACAACTTTATCACCAATGTTCCTGATGCAGAACATAAGAAAGACCCTTGATGAGAGCTTTGACCTGATTGGAAGGCAGAAGAAGGATGATGTTCTCCTCCTTGACTCGGTTCTTGACATGGAGGCGGTGTGGGCATGCACAACATGCAGGGCGTGCATGGAGATGTGTCCCGTTTACATCGAGCAGATGGAGATAATTGGAGAGATGAGAAGAGGAATAGTTGAGAGCGGTGAAGCTCCTCCAGATATAAGAGATTTTCTGACAAACATTCAAAAGCAGAAGAACCCGTGGGGAGAAGCGAAATACAAGAGAGATGCATGGGCAAAGGGCCTTGATGTCCCGCATGCTAAAAATACAGAGTTCGAGTGGCTCTGGTGGGTTGGATGCGGGCATGCGTTTGACAGCAGAAATCAGGAGGTGGCAAGGAAGCTTGTCAGAATTCTTGATGAGATGGGAATAGGCTACGCCACGGTTGGAAGAGAGGAAGGATGCTGTGGAAACGATGTCAGGAGGGTCGGGGAGGAGGGACTTTTCCAGCTCCTCAAAGAGGAAAACATGGCTCTCTTTGAAAAGTATGGGGTTGAGAAGGTATTTTCCACCTCTCCCCACTGCTTCAACACCTTCAAAAATGAGTACGGGGGCTTTGAGTCGAAGTTCGTTCTCGAGCTGATACTGGAAGCAATAAAGGACGGTAGATTGAAGCTAAAATATCCTGTTAACAAGAAGGTAACATTCCACGACCCGTGTTTCCTGGGAAGATACAATGGAATGTATGATCTGCCGAGAGAAATTCTTCAGTTAATTCCCGGCTTGGAGCTTGTGGAAATGCCAAGAAACAGAGATAACTCATTCTGCTGCGGTGGTGGAGGGGGCAATCTCGTGAGAGAGTATCCCGGAGAGGACAGACCAAACAACATAAGGGCAAGAGAAGCAGGCAGAACTGGAGCAGAGGTTCTGGCAGTTGCATGCCCCTTCTGCATGATCATGCTTGAGGATGGAGTCAAGATGGAGAAGCTTGATGACAGAATGAGGGTTATGGATGTGGTAGAGCTTGTCCATCAGGCTGCATTTGGAGTGGAGTGAAACTCAAAACCTCAGTCAATTTCAACTGATGTTTTGCTTTAAACCCTATTTTTTCATGAGTCCAGTTACCTGAATGCTGCAAAAAAGTTTAAGCACAGGTTGAACAGAAAAAGATGACATGAAAATCGTTCATATTTCAGATGTTCATTTCGGATTTGAGCATCTCAGGGATAAGGCCGAGAAGGCGATAAGGCAGATAAACGAGATGGAGCCGGATATTGTGGTTCTAACCGGAGATATCGGGCTCTGGGGAATTCATCACGAGTTCAGGGAAGCTTATGAGGCTCTCTCAAAATTAAAGCCGGATCTCTTTGCCATTCCGGGAAACCACGATGCAAGAAATGATGGTCTCAAGTATTTTGAGCTCTACTTCGGAAAATCAAGAAAAAGACTCAAGATGGACGATGTGATAATTCTGGGAGTTAACAGCACTCTGCCAGACACAGACGATGGTTATATTGGCCCGGATCAAAGAGCGTGGATTGCAGAAAGAGTCAGAGAGAACTGCATTAATGTCATAGCCATGCATCACCATGTTGTTCCTGTCCCCCACACAGGAAGAAACATGAATGTGCTGATTGATGCTGCTGAAACGGTAGAGGCTTTAACCCTGCACTGTCATGGCGGAATAGTGCTTGCAGGCCACAGACATGTCCCATACTCAACAAAGCTGCTCAGAACGCACATAATTCATGCAGGATCGCTGAGCTCATACAAGGTTCTGATGCCGGACAACAGCTACAACATAATGGAAGTTGAAGGGGAAAAAATAAATCTCAAACTGAGATTTGTTGATCTCGGAGAGATCGACATAGGCACGTTCACCCTAAAACCAGAAATTCCAGAATCGCTGCTCAAATACCACAGACTGACATCAACAATTAAGGTGCTTTTTGTCTCGGAGAAAAATTCATGCAGAACAAAGCTGGCTGAAGCTATTTTCAATAAAATTTCCCCCCACAACATGCATGCAATAAGCGCTGGAATTGATCCAGACAGGGGATTAGGTCATGATATGATAGAAGTTGCAGAGAGAGCAGGACTTGAACTCACAGCACCAAGAAGGCTCACAGATGAAATGGTGAAGGATGCAGACTACATCGTGTCCTTTGGTGAGGATGTGGATAGAATAAAAGCAGATGAAGTCTGGAAAATAAAGCCTCCTGAAAATGAGAGAGAATGTGCAGATTTGGTGGGAGAAATTGAAAAGAGAGTGAGAGAGCTTGTTAGAGAGCTTCTCATCTCATGATGGTCTGCCGTAAAAACTCTGGTAGGCAAAGTCCAGAAATGAGATAAGCGACTTTCTTGCCATCTCATTGTCGGGAGTATTGGCATAGCCTATGTAAGCCATTCTTTTTCCGTTCACCACCATTACAGTGCCATTTGGATATAGAACATAGAACTCGGGTGTTCCTGTTGCTCCAAATTTCATTGCCAGGAGCCTCTCTGTATTGAAGTCAACCTTCACCACAATAAATCTGTCCATGGCCTCCCTGAGGTCCCTGTACTTTTTCAGATCCTCAAGAAAAGCCTTGCAAACGTGGCACGTGTCGGAATGGATGTAGATCAAAACAGGTTTGTTTTCACTTTTTGCCTTCTCAAGTCCTTCGCTGTAACTGTAAAACTCAATCGGATACTTTTCCGTGTTCTGGCTAACTGACTGCTGGAGAATCAGATAGATTCCAGCCAGAACGAGAACTGCTGCTAAGACAGAGGTAAGCCCTCTCTTTTCCATGCGTTTATCCCTCCATCCAGATCGTAGATATTCCTGTAACCCATCTGGGCGAGTTTTGATGCTGCAATCTTGCTCATGTGTCCGCTTCTGCAGTACACTAAGATTTTTGTGTTTTTATCCTTTGGAAGGGAATCTTTGAACTCATCTATTCTGTCGTAAGGTATCCACGCATCTGTTCCTGGTAAGTGCTGCTGCTCAGGAACGTGAACGTCCAGTATGAAAACATCATTTTCCTGCATCATTCTGTAAAACTCCTGTGGAGAGACTGACACGTAAGCTCTCTCTCGAGGGAAAAGTACGTAGCTGTTGTAGATGAGAAAGGCAATAACAACACCTATTGCGATTGCTGTGATTGTTTTTGCATCCATATTTTGC
>JALUWC010000269.1 GCA_027019885.1 Geoglobus sp. | reverse complement strand
CTTCCATCAAGGAGTGTGCCGCCAACATCGAGTGCAGGGTTGTGAATGAAGTTGAAACAGGAGACCACATTTTCTTCGTTGGCGAAATAGTTGATGTCACCTACAGCGATGCTTTTAGAGATGGGAAACCAGATGTCAGAAATTACCGATTCCTGATTCACACCACTTCAGGCCCCAATTTCACTTATGTTGGAAACGAAATTTTTAAGCCTTAATAAACTCTGTCAAACTTTTTTCCCGGAAAACTTAACATTTATATAGTACAAAGTGACTAAAACAATACAAACACATACGGTGTTATGCATGGAGCCGAAGCTAACCGCCGTTCAGATGAAGGTGCTCCAGACTCTAGTGAACCTGTACCTTTCGGGAACCAGCTTCATCAGTAGCGAGGACGTAGCAAGAATTCTTAACAAGAGACCGGGCACTGTGCGCTCTCATATGCAGGCTCTCAGAACTCTTGGCCTCGTGGAGGGAGTCCCAGGCCCAAGAGGGGGATACAGACCTACATCAAGAGCTTACGAGCTTCTTCTTAATCGTGAAATGTCCCGAATGGCGGTTGAGATTTTTGTGAATGGTATCAGGAAAGAGCTGGAGGTTGAAAGGATAAAGCTGACGGCCCTCAGCAACCCCAACATCCATAAGGCTGTGATTAACCTGTCTCAGAAGGTAAACATAAGCAGTGGAGATGAAATCACAATAATCTATGCAAAACAGCTGATTATTCAGGGTGAGGTTTTGAGGGTCGAGGATAACGCCCTGATTGTTAATGTGGAAAAAATTGTAGCCATCCCGAGGCAGAAGATAAGTCAACTGGCGTCTCCAATTGTTGTAATGGACTCAGGGCTCAGTATCAGGAGTGCTGCGGAGATTCTTTCAAAAAATCACTCTTACTGCAGCATGGTGATGGAAAACGGGAACCCTCTGGGCCTGCTCACCCTCGACCAGATTGCACAGGCTGTGGCTGAAAGAAAGACAGAGTGTGAGGTGAAAGACATTGTCAAACCAAAAATTGTTGTGGGTAGCGGAAAGATGAGCATAAGCGAAGCTCTGAAGCTGATGAGAACCGAAAATGTCCGTTATCTGGTGATAATGGAAGGTGGAAAGTTTGCCGGGATAGTTTCAGACTACCACATACTCAAGTTTCTGGTAGATTCGTCTAGAGCCTAAGCGTAGGCATTTTTCGTCATCAATTATTTACAAGAAATGTTAAATAAAATTTCATACATCAACCTTTTGTGCCAGAGAATAGATTTGGATTGCTCTTCGCTTCGTCAGCTGCACATATGCACAATCACATGGCGATAAACTTCATCATCGCCATCCTTCCAGCCTTTCAGGCAGCTCTTATCCTCAACTACACCCAGACAGAGCTGATAGCAGCGGTCTTTTTCGTCTCCTACTCCATTTCAACCTTCATCTCTGGACTTCTCGGTCTAAAACACTCGAAAAAGTGGCTGGTTGTTGGCGGACAACTTCTCGCCTTTGTAGCACTTTTGATTCTGGTGGGTTACCAGAACTACACGCTGCTGCTCCTGATACAGGTTCTGTTTGGACTGGGATGTGGAACTTATCACTCACCGGGAACGACAATTCTGGTTGATTTCTCTCCCAGAGAGCGTATGAATACGTATCTCGGCATCCACGGGTTTGCTAGCAGCCTGGGAATGATAGTCTCACCCCTTATTGTCTCATATTTTCTTATCTCCTATGGGCTGGAGAATCTGATGCTCTTCTTTGCCTTTCTGACCTTTGTGGTGGCTGTAATATACTCTGTATTTATAAAATCCGATAAACCAGCAGGATTGCCGGTAAAGGAGTTCTTCACGTACTTTAGGAACTCCGCAAGCAGACACCTGGTGTTCTCATACCTCCTCAGAGACGCAAGTTTCTGGGGTATAATGTCCTTCATACCCCTCTACGCATTCAACGTTGTGGGGCTCTCCAAAGCGGCCTCTGCTGCCATTGTCGCACTTTTCCCATTCATGGGCCTCTTCGCCAACGTGACTGGCGGATTCCTTGGAGATAAATTTGGGGCTGTTAAGGTTGCAGTGATCAGCATTTTTCTGGCATCCATGTCGTTGCTCCCCATCATTCTCATCCCCTCACCGGAAATTTTCTATATGACAGTCATTGCTCTGGGGGTGCTTCTGTACGCCACCATTCCACTCTACGACTCCATTGTTGCTGTACACATGCCTTTACACTTCAGATCTCCAGCCTATGGTGTTTTCCAGGGTATTGGCTTTTTCTT
>JALUWC010000268.1 GCA_027019885.1 Geoglobus sp. | reverse complement strand
TATCTTTATTCTCCACTCTATCGCGGTATTGATTCAGATAGCGCAGGTAAAAAGTTCTGAGGCTCATTTTTCGCCTCCCTCCCTGTAATCGAAAGTTACAAAGGTGCCTTTATCTATTATCTCCTCAATTATGCCGCCGTTTTCGTTAATCAGGTCGTCAATTATAGAGTTTCTCACCCCATAATCCTGACAGTAACGTATGAGGTCAGAGTAGCAAAGGGTAACGCAGGCGCCAGGTCTTACGTCAAAATACCTCCGGATAATTTCTTTAAATTTCGCCCTCTCTTCCTCTGTTGGCTCTGATTTTTTGTCCCCTTTTGTCCCGTACAATTTTTCACCGCCATCTTCCTTATTCTCCTTCCCATTATGCTTAAACAAGTCTTCAAAAAATTGTTTATTTTTGAGGTATGTATTATCACACCTTAGGTGGGAATATGCGATATCATTAAAATAACAATTTTTCGGGAGGGTATTTAGCCAATTTTCAAAGTCCTTTTCGGAGAAAATTTCTTCTAAATTGTCCGGTACATTTTGGGACAATTTATCATCATTTTTTCTGGTTAATATCACTATTTTCTTGCGCTTGTCATCAGGGTGGTTGTCTTTTAATATCCAGCCTGCATCTTCTAACATGCGCTCATACTGTTGATATGTGCTATAACCGATAGGGCGTTTAAAGACCTCAACATGTTTCCTTTGGATATTGCGGAAATATCGCTCGCTGTCTTCTTGAATTGACATTAAAACTTTCTCGTAGAATTCATTTACATGCGCCGGAATCCCCGATTTTGTGGCTGGTGCTATTTCGTTGAAAATTAATGTTGCGACTATATAATCTTCCTCTGTTGCTACTATAAATTCCTCACCGTCAATTTCTATCTTGGGGCGTTGATATTTATGCAGGAAGGCATTGAGGTAAATCAAAGCGAGGTATTTTTTGAAATTGCGCATTTCTTCATGGCTTTCAGGTGGATATCTTTCGGCAAGCTTTTCCGCATAGGGAATGATTACCTTACCGCGCTCATGAGCGAGTAATTTAAAAGCTTCCTTAATTTTTCTCTCCTCTTCGTCAACCTCGCCGTTTTGAATAGTGCTGAATCGCCGTGCATAGGCGATATTGGCGAGCCTCGTTTTCTCCTCACTAATCTCTGGTGTAACCAATAGGCTCCGAGTCTTTAGATCTTCAATCAACTTAAGCCGGCTCGTGCAGAAGATAGTAGCCGGAAAGCCACGAATTATGACATTCTTAACTTTAAGGTTTCCTTTACCGCCCTTATCAGTGATTTTATACTCAATCTCTTCGTTGTCGTGGCTAAGAATGGGTAAAAGCATCTCCAAGGTTTCCTCACGCACATTCTCCAGGAAAACCAAGATTTTACCGGTCAAATCTATGATAATGCGGTTATTTTCCTCATCATATTCTCCCCGGGAGTGGATAAGTGCCGTCGGAGACATCCGTCCAATAAACCACACATCGCCCTTAGGAAAGAGTTTAGCCACCTGCGTAGCGCCGAAGCTCTTTCCGCTGCTACTCGGTCCCTTGAGGAATAAGTTCTGTGGTTCCTCGGTGTATGCGCTTAGGCATGTGTAAAGGTTTATCACCTTAGCTATGTAGTCTCTCCGATAACCCCGGCGCTCGAGGAGGTTAAAAACTCGGTTAAGCAAATTAGGATCCTTCAGGACCTCCAGCGCTGCCTCTCTGTCTATCTCGGGCTCTTTTTCTTGTGGCTCTTCCTTCTTCTCTGGCGTTGGTGGCTTATTAGTAAGTGATTCTGCTTTTATACACACCTTGTTAGCTAATTTCGATGCCTCTTCTTTCGTTAGCTCACTAAACGTATCAAGTAAATTTTTGGTGAGTTTTTTCCTACTTGTTTCTGTTTTTGGGCGCAATTCAGTTGAAGGATATATTTGTTGCTTATCCATATCGAGGAGCGCATAATAAACTCTGCCTCGCTCAATGTATAGCTTGACGAAGCCTAAAGCCTCATCGTTGTGCGTAACGTGCATGAAAATCTCAGTCATCGCAGCCTTCGACCTCCTCCCTCAGAATCCTAATCCCATTGAATGGGATGACCTTTACGAACCCGTAATTTTCCAATTCCTTTATGAATCTTCGTGCTTCGCGTTTATTTAAGTGAAGCATCCAACTCAGAGTATGATATACCTCAGGAAATCGAATAATACCAGAAGGAGTTTTGTCTTTGCATCGATTCAGGATTTTAACCGCTTTTTTGTGCACTACACTGGGACAACCT
>JALUWC010000267.1 GCA_027019885.1 Geoglobus sp. | reverse complement strand
GTCTCTGATGGAAACTCTGGAGATTATCAGCGATAAGAATCTGCTGGCTCAAATCTCTAAAAGTGAAGAGGACATAAGAGAAGGAAGAATAGCAGAAGTTAGCAGCACCAAAGAACTCCGGAGGATGATTTTTGAAGTATAAGCTAAAATTCACGAATAGAAAAGATCATTGAAAATCCAAATGGACCTGTCCAAATAAGGGGAAAGCTATATATGAGCGGCGGCTGATTTTCACTTACACATGAGCGACTGAAGGTTATCCAGTCTGCACTCCGCCCTGAAGCAGGCTAACCTCTTCGCCTATACCTTTATGCTCTACTACAACCACCTGAGGTGAGGCAATGTTATTTGGACAGGTCCGATGAGTGGATAAGGTAAATATATATAATTGAAGAGTGACATAAAGAATAATCCACACAATGATTGTTGAGGGGTGTACGCAAATGGTACGAGAGGCATATGTAAAAGTCCCCTACGGGGCTGGCAAAGTGTATACGACGCCAAGTGGCGGTAGAGAGTATAAGGTGCCATTAGGGAAAGTATACAGTAAAGGAACATACCCAGGCAGTGCAAGCATAGCAATAGAGTTTTATGAAAATAGTGAAAAGATAGGTACGTTAAAAATCGGGAAATCTACCGTAATATGGAAGCCTCCTAATGCTAAAGATGGTGTAAAAATAGATATGGAATATTTGATTAGATTGATATGAAGAATACGGGTACTGAGAATATTGAATTATCACTGTTTGCTACTATTAGTAGTGCAATATTTAAGTTAGTTTGGAATAGAATAAATAAAAACAGTTTAAATTTAAAAAGCAGATTAAGTTATAATTGCAACACTTCTCGAATGGACTTGTCCAAATAACAGAAAGCCTGCATATCAGCGCTGGTTAATTCTCATCTAAGCTTGAGTGGCTGAGGTTGCTCAGTCTGCTCTCTACCCTGAAGCAGGCTAACCTATTCGCCTGCACATCCATGGTCTGCTACAGCCACATAGTAAGGCATGCTATTTGGACAGGACATCTCGAATCACCGAAAAGTTTATATATGTGCAAAATGCACAATATCCATCATGGAGGAGATAAGTGAGCAATATGTGAGGCTTGCAAAAAAGTACGGACTCAACCCGGTTATTCTTAAAGAGATAATTAGATTACATAACATGAATTATAACAACACTGAAATTGCAAAAGAGCTTGGAATATCACGAAATACCGTATCAAAATATTTAGAAAAAATAAGACAGATGAAAGAAGAAGAGAGAATGGAATTAATTGCATTAGCTATAGCAATGTTAGGGGGTACTTATGCTCTTTTAAAGATAGCCAAGTATCTAAAAAGGAGGTGAAAAAATGAGTAGAAATGTTGAGATAGTAGGGTACGAGAAACTGCTTGAGAGAGAACTCAATGACGCCAGCACACCGCTGAGCAAGATGAAGACAACAGGCGCAACCACAATGCTTGAGGAGCTGACAGATAAGATGGCTAAAATAGAAGGTGGTATGGAAATGGATACAGAAAAAAGAAACAAAAATCCAATACCCACAATAGACCTGAGCCCTCATGATGCGAGCAAGACAGACACTATGAAGCTGCTTCTGCTGCTTTTGGTAAGTGCAAAAACCACCTATAAAGGTGCGAAGTGGTGCTATTTTATAGGGAAGGAGCTGTATAACAGAGCGAGGGACACACTGAAGAAGGACTTCGGCAAGTGAACCCAGATAGCATGGAAATGCCGCAGAGTGCGAATATGAGCACGTGAATCACCGATTGTGTGCTTTGTATGCAGATATGCCACATTCTACCTGGCTGCAGGAGTGGAGTTGGCTACAACTTGGACAAAAATAAAAAATAGACATAGCAATGGGAGATTATCAATCTCCCAATTTTTATTTTTACATCATTTTTAAGAATGTTCATTTGTACACCATCCACCGCAAAAGTTAAGCTCCCGTGCACGTAGGTACCCCAAGGAGGTGGTGGTGTGAGGTTTGACAGGAGGGCTGCCACGGTGGGTGGCATCTCGGGTGCCGTTGCCGGAGTCATTGCGGCCACCCTTCCCCACGGGGTGGTGGTGAAGGTGGCTGCGGGAGTTGCAATCGCCATGGCGGTGGCGCTGCTCCTCACCCTGCTCTGGAAGTAGCTCATGTCCACGTTAGCCCCGCCCCCAGAGGGCATGGTGCAGGTTGAAATCACCCATCTGAACCTTCACGGTCAGGGCATCGGGAGGCACCGCGGGAAGGAGTACAGGGT
>JALUWC010000266.1 GCA_027019885.1 Geoglobus sp. | reverse complement strand
TGAAAACAATGGAAATGACTTGGATGATGTCAGTGCTATTCTCAAATTTGAAACTCCTCTGATGCATTCAATGAACTCTCCCTATGTTGGTAATTTCAAAAAAGGAGAGAAAAAAGATCTGGTATTTTACATCATCTCCTCGGCTCCACCTGGTAAATACAGAGGAGAATTAATCCTGAAATACAAAAACAGGCTCGGGGATACGGAAGTCAGTAAGAGCATACCTTTCGAACTGAATGTGAACCCGAATTCGGCTGTAAAGATTTCTGGTATAAACCCGGCAGATGTCGGGGTTGGAGCAACACAGTCAATAAAGATTGGCATAAAAAACACATTTGATGAACCCATAAAAGATGTGAAGCTTATGTTGGTCTCTTCAGGCAAAACTCTAATCCCAGTCAGCTCAACCTCATATATCGACTCGCTGAATGCTGGAGAAACGAGAAATGTTACATTCAGACTTTCAGTTTCCAATCAGGCTTCAGAAGGATTGCACCTCTTCTATCTCATTGAAGAATACAGTGTTGATGGCGTTCATGATCTGATAAGTGTGGACGAATTCCCGATCTTGATAAAATCAAATAGAGAAGAGTTCCAGCTGATTTCTATCTCTGATAATCTTGTTCCAGATGAGACAGGCAATGTTATAATCAAGTTCAGAAATTCAGGAAGCGAGACACTGCATGATGCAGTTCTTGAGCTTGATCTCTCACCACCACTCCATCCTGCAGGTGTGAGCTCTCTTCTCGGTATAACTGGAAAGCCCCAGCCATCGCTTTATTACTTAGGGACTCTTAAACCTGGAGAGGAAGCTGTGGCAAGATTCAGGATTGATGTTGACAAGGATGCAGGTTCGGGACTTTATCCAGCTACTCTCAGAGTTAGGTACTACGATGCCAATGGATACCAGCACATCTCAACGCCGATTACCGTATCTATAAAGGTTGGTGAAAAGCAGATTCTGAGTTCTGTTGCGATCGCGGCTTTCGCCATGATTTCACTGGCAGTAATCGCCTCAGCCATCTTTGTGAGAAAGAGAAGAAAAAGGGAGAGCTGATGTCGAAATCAAGCTGGCTTGCCCTCATCCCGGTTGGGATGGGACTCTTCATGGTTTTGCTCGACGTTAGTGTTCTGAATGTTGCACTTCCCAGCATAGCCCAGGATTTCAAAGCCAAAATGTCGGATGTGCAGTGGATACTAAACAGCTACACTCTCACAATGGTTGTCCTGCTCGTTCTTGCAGGAAGAATAGGTGATATGGTCAGAAGGGACAGATATTTCATGGCTGGAATGGCTCTATTCACTGTAAGCAGTTTTCTATGTGCTCAGTCATGGAGCATAGGAAGTCTAATCATTTTCAGAGTTTTGCAGGCTGTGGGAGGGGCGATGCTTAGCGGTAACACACTGGCGATGATTGCTGACCTGTTCCCTCCGGGTAGAAGAGGTGCTGCAATGGGGCTGAACTCAATACTCATAGCTTCAAGTTTCACACTCGGCCCGATAATCGGAGGATGGCTTACGACACATCTCAGCTGGCACTGGGTATTTTATCTGAATGTCCCGGTTGGAATTGCATCTTTTTTGTTATCCTATCTTCTTCTGCCTCCGCTTGAGGCAAAAGAGAGAGTTCCGGTGGATTATATCGGTGCAATACTCCTTGCCATTGCATTGGGTTCTCTGACGCTTGGAATAATAAACGGGCAGGACTGGGGTTGGAAGGATGAGAAAACAATTGCAAGCTTTGTTGTTGGAATATTCTACCTTGTTGCATTCTCATTAAGAGAAATAAGCTATGAGTATCCTTTACTCGATCTCTCTCTCTTTAAAATCAGAAATTTCACTACTGGGATACTTGCGGTCTCAATACTGTTTTTTGGGATATCATCTTCCCTCTTTATCATCCCATACTTCCTTCAGGGAATAAAATCCCTGTCTGCTGCTGATTCTGGATACTGGATGGTGGTTTTACCCTTAATGAACACGTTCTTCTCCCCTCTTGCAGGAAGACTGAGTGACAGGATGAACCCGAAATATCTCATGATAGCTGGGCCAATACTCTTCACATTTGGAATGTTTAATCTCTCCAGAATTCATGAAGGCATAACATATTGGGAATTCTTTGCCAAGCTCATGCCCATGGGTATTGGAATGGGGATACTCATGTCCCCGTCATTTAACGTTATCATGGCGTCAATACCCCCAGAAAAGGTTGGAATGGCAAATGGGACAATAAGATCTGTAAATACCCTTTCTCAGGCAATGGGTGTTGCAGTAGGTGGAGTACTTCTGACAAACAGGATGAAGGACTGGCTTGGGAATTATGGCAATCAGATTCCCGATCCAGGAACAATGAACCTTCTGAAAATTTTTTCAATAATGGGCAATCCTGCCCCTCTGATCGGAATGGTTGAGGGATTCATGGACAGCATGCATTACCTCTTTTCAGTTATGATGTGGCTTCCTGTTCTGAGCATGCTTGTGGTGCTGCTGTTCCTCAGTGGAGAGGAGCATTTGAGGAGGATGAGGTACATGTCAGTCAGAAAGAATCTTCCCAAGGAAGGAATCGAGAGCTGAGTTAAATTCCTCTGGCTTTTCAAGCATAACCATGTGGCTTGCTTCATCAATCACTACGAGATGTGAGCTGGGTATGTGGTTTCTGAAAAACTCACCATATTTCAGTGGAGTGAGCCTGTCTTCTCTCCCGAATACTAACAGAACTGGCACATCTATCTTTATCCTGCTTTCCCTGTATTCGTTCAGCAAATCAAATTTATCGCACACAGACAGATCAAGGTAGAGAACATCTGAATTTCTGAGATATTTCTCCCTTATTTTCCTGTATTCATTCTCTTTTCTGTAAAATGCCATGTCCAGTATCAGTTCAACAGCTTTCTCAGGCTTTGTTTTAAGATTTTCAAGTATCTCAGGCAGAACTCTCAGTCTCGCTCCAGTTCCAACGAGAACAAGACCCATGCATGTTTCAGGATAATTGAGATAAACCTTCTGAGCCACAGCCCCTCCGAGACTGTGTCCTGCTATAACTGCCTTTCCGCAAATCTGTTTTATTGCCTCACTCACGTAATATGCGTAATCATCCACAGAATTTATCTCGGCTTTATCACTTTTTCCGTGATTCGGCAAATCTATTGCATAACCTCCCACTGTCTCAAGCTGATATTTCCACTGCTCCGCATCGCTGCCAGAACTGTGAACGTAGAATATTTCTCTGCCGCTACCTTTCGCAATGGAAACCACCACATCATCGATCTCCACTTCGATTTCTGGCATAGTAATTATTGCCTGATATTTCATTTTTAGATGTATCGAAAGGAGAACAGTTAAGTATCCCACACATCTTATATTTCACTCAGATGGGATTTGGATTTCTGAGGAAAAAAAGAGATGAGGCAATCAGTGTTGAAGAGGCTGAACGGAGAATTTTGAATTTGATTGAGTCTGCTGAAAAGAGCATTCAAAATTTCGCTTCTGAAAAGAAATATGATCTGAAAACTCAGGTGAATAAGCTCATTCAGATGCTTGAAGATTTTGATTTAAGCGCCGACCATCCAGGACTCAGAAATCAGGCTCAAAATTTTGTTTCTGCCATGCTGAACCTCTGGAAAGTTAACATTAACTTTGAGGCAAATGAGATTTTCGATGATATATCAAAAAAGCTGGAAAAGGTAGCGTTTATGAAATTAAAGTATTTCAGGATGCTCTTCACCGTCAATCCCCCAGAAATTGAGCAGATTGATCAGCTTTTGAAGAGCATTACGGGCATAGTAGATGATGTTAACGCCAGACGGAAGGAAGTGAGGGTAGATGAACTCAGGAAAACTCTTGAAATGATCCACAGGCTCAAAGAGACTGTTGAAAGTAAAGAGAATGCAATGCTGGAATACAGTAACCTGACCTCACAGATTGAGAATCTGAAAATTGAAGGAGAGAGTGAATTGAGTGAAAAAAAGGAGGACGAAGTCACCGCAAATCTAAAAAGAGAAGAAGAGAGAATAGCATCTAAGTTAAAGCATCAGGAAGATGAACTTTACAGAAAGATTGCCTACGCTAAGAAACCGCTGAAAATGTATGCTCACATGGTTGGAGTGAAGATAAATCTCGACACACACCGTTTTCTTGACAGTTTAATCGAGATGAAACCCTTAGCTTCTGGAGCAGTTTCTGAGATCAGAAAGGGTGGCTTGAAGCTTAAGGAAAAAAAGCTTGACACGGTTATCTCATCTCTTGAGGATATATCAAGCGGGAAGATGGAAAAAGAGTTTGAAAAAATTAAAGCACTGAGGGAGGAACTGAGATGCATTAGAAACGAGATCAAGAAAGTGCAGATAAGAGACAGGGAAACTGCAGATGTCAAAGTAGAGAAAAATCTGAAAAAGAGGCTTGCATATGTCGAAGAGACAATCAAAAATACAGAAAGGGAAGCAGAAGCGATAAGAGACGATCTCGAAAAAAGACTATCGGACATTTTTGGAAAGCACATTAAAATCAAAATGGGGGAGAATTAAAAAATAAGGTGGTATCGATTCAGTATGGTACAACTGTCAGGAAAATTGCATAGAACACTGCTGCAAAAAGCATCAGAGTGATGGTGTATCCAAAGACATCTCTCGCCCTTACCGAACATATTCCAAGGAGTGGAATGGCCCAGAATGGCTGGAAGAGGTTTGTCCACTGATCTCCAGCTCCGTAGGCTATTATTGCTTTGCCTACTGGAACTCCAAGATCCATTGCCGCTCTTGAGATGGTCTCTCCAACAACTGCCCACTCCCCTCCTCCTGACGGCACGAAAAGGTTCACGAATCCTGCGATGAGCCAGGCAACAACAGGAAATGTTGTTGGAGTGGAAATTTTTATGAGCCACCCTGCCATTATCTTACCGAGTCCAGAGTATTTTATCATACCCATGATTCCAGCATAGAACGGGAACTGCAGGACTATCCCTGCCGAGGATGGGATAGCATCGTAAAATGCTTTCAGATATCGTATTGGTCGGAGATACAGCAAAAGTCCTATGAAGAGAAACGTGAAATTCACTATGTTCAGATTAAGTCCCTTTTTGAGGACAAAGAAGTAGTACACGATGTAAGCGAGACCCATGAGTGACAGGAGAAGTCCTATCACAATGCTGTTCTCAAGTCTGTCTGCGATCGTTTTAAGTTCTATTTTCTTCTCCTTCTCAGCCTCTTCAAGCAAGTGGGGAGCATAGTGGTCTATTCCCTTGCAGAGCTCTGGATCGGAGGGAGAGATGGCGTACATAACAGCTACAACGAATAAAATCGATAGAACGCTTAGTGCTATGGCATATCCTGAAAATATCGTCTGGCTTGTTGGGATTATACCAATCAGCTCCTCAAGAAAATGACCTTTCGTAGCTGAGAGCAGTGGAGCTGAGGCTGACAAACCCCAGTGCCATATCATGCCAAGACCTGTATAGCCAGCAGTAACAACAGCCGGGTAGTGGATAGCCACATCTCTGCGATATGCCTGCTTTCCAACCTCTCTTGCAAGCAATGCTCCAACAATGAGCCCAAGACCCCAGTTGATCCATGAAAAAACCATTGCAAAAAGTGCAACAAGGGCTGAGGCCTGCTTTCCATCTTTGGGCAGAGACGCAACCCTGATAAGCATTCTGTGCACATAGGGATGGTGAGCCAAGGCATACCCTGTTACAAGAATTAGCACCATCTGCATGGCAAATGTCAGCAGAGTCCAGAATCCCTTGTACCAGTGCAATACCATGTCCATCGGTGACTGGTTCGCTATGACAATACCCATCAGAAAGCTCAGGAATGTCAGCAATACAGCGAATAGAAATGGATCAGGCATCCATTTCTCGACGTTCTCAGAAATTCTGTAACCTATTCTCTCAAAAGGGCTGATTTCCTGTTCAGCCATAAAACCACCTCGTTTAATGTTATCGATAAATCATTATAAAATTTACGTTGAATTACGGTAAAACTTCAACATCCTTCGATTTTCGGAGTATTCTTCCATCTTATACAGTATTTCTTCCCATTTTACGTTGAGAGACTTCAAAACCCAGACATATTCATGTAAAACAAGTGCCTCCTCAGCATCAATCTGAGAGAGAAGTTCCATTTTGAGAGAAATTCTCGGAGATGTACAGGTTTACGTTTTCGGTTCGGTTGTTGATTGAGGACAAGGCGAGGATTGTCCAAGAGATCCTGAAGAGTGTGGGTGCTTTTTCACTTCTATGGCTGAACACTGTCACTCAGAAAGAATTCCAGTGGTACAGGAGGTTTGCGAAGAAGATGGTCGAGGTTGAGTAAACAGATAAACAGATGTGCATAACATTTCAGAGAACCCATGATGGTGAAATTCGACGTGTTAATGCAGAACTTTCTCAAGGTCGTCTTAGACAATCTCCTATTTCTTTTCTGTACCAAATTATTCCCCTGACTGGATCAAAATAGTCCTTGAACTGAGTTTCATCGCTCACTGTACGCATGGCAGCAAACGCCTTTATTTCTGCTTCAGGAAAAGCTTTCTTAAGGCGCCATCCCGCACCCATGAAAGTATGTCCTCTTGTAACGATGTCATCAACCAAGAGAATTCTCTGAAAAGAGGAGTCCGTGGCTTCAACAACCATGGAGTTGTAGTGATCTCCCGGGCTCGGTCTCTGTGCTGGAAGTGATGTGGAAGATCTTGAAACTGCATTTACTCTTTTTAAGATAGGCTTAACAGTACCAAAGCCTTCTTTCTCCATCGCCTTGGCTATTTCATACGGAACCCAGAGATAGTCTTTTCTTATCGGCGCAGATCTTGGCACAGGCACGAGGATCGTGCTGTCAGGAGAAAAACCCGAAAGAATTACCTTCCATTTTGCCAAAAAGAATTTTGCTACAAGCTGAGAGGCATAAATCTCACCCAAAGATGGCAGATTTAAGCTCCTCTCGTTCTTAATGTGAATCATAAAACGTTTAGCAATCTTACCTTTTTCTGTAGTGCTTTTTGGGCAGTACGAGAACAGGGAGCAAAACTCCAGCTTCTCCAGCAACATACGTCACGCTTCGATTTTCAGCTTTTCTGCGAGAGGTACCTCCTCTGAGGGGGGTAACATCTCCTCCACAACGTACTCCAGGTCGTCAATGCTCTCCAAAACGATCGCGCCGTACTTCCTCATCTTGCTAACCCACTCTAAGTCCTTCTTGACGAGCAACTTCCAGAGGAAGAGGGGTTTGCCCAATCTCAGCGTCTCCCACCCCTGAGAAATTACTCCACTCGTTTCTCCGGCTTCGACGATGATGCTCGCATCCGAAATGAGTGCCATTGTTCTGTTTCTGATGACAAAGTGCTTTGGCTTTGTAACCCAGCCAATGGGGTACTGACTGATCGCCAAGTGCTCCTTCATTATCAGCTTCTGCAAATTTTTGTTTTCCGCAGGATAGAACCTGTTGAGAGGGGTGCCAAGGACGGCAATCGTTTTTCCTCCCCTCTCAATAGCCGTTTTATGCGCCACGGTGTCAATGCCCCTCGCAAGCCCGCTCACAATCACCACATTCCTCTCAACAAGATACTCCGTGATATTCCTCGCGGCTTCGAGTCCTTCTGGTGAGGGGTTCCTCGTCCCTATCACCGAAACTCGCGGCTCTGGCAGGGGTATTCTCATTGATCCGGCAACGTACAGTACTTTCGGAGCGTATTTTTTCTCGAATTCGTTCAATTTACGGCCTAAGAGTTCAGAAGGTGTGAGCTTTTTTATTCCCAGCTGTTTTTCAACCTCTTCAATGCTCCTAAGGTCACCAAAATTTACCATCTAGTTATTTTTTAGAATTTTGAAATTTAAAAGGTTTGGGGTGGTTGAACACCAGTTTCAATATCAGAACCCTTAAATCAAAGCCCCTCCAATCTCAAGCTGATGTGGATGGATATGATTAGCTTTCATGAAAAAACTGAAACAGCAAATTCTTTGCCAGAAATCCTGATTCTCTTAAACACCCCCATTCTCAACAATTATTTCAGCATGATTTATCAAAAAAACTCTCGTTATATCTCCTTGATGATAAACAATGCTGTTATTTATGAGCAGAACCTGAACGCTGATAGGCTTTCCGTAAACTTCATTCTTCCCGTTCTCTTTTAAAATCTGCTGGATTACTGCGGCTTACCTGCTTTGGAGTAACAATAATTTTTTAACCCGAAAATTTTCACAATGAAAAATTACGAAAGATTTAAATGACGTTAACGTAAATTTTGCGACGGTGAAATTATGACGAGAGTGGCTGTTGTTGGTGTTGGGTATAGCGGTTTCAATGCCAATTCTCCAGACCTCAGCTGGAAGGAAATTACTTATGAAGCAGCGGTAAGGGCTTATGAGGACGCGGGTATAAATCCAAGAAGAGATATTGATGCTTTTGTGACGTGTGCTGAGGACTTCTGGGAGGGCTTTGCAATTTTCGACGAGTTCGTACCAGATCAGCTTGGAGGAGTGCTGAAACCAACATTTACAGTTACAGCAGACTTTCTTTTTGGACTTGCAAATGGAGTGATGCTCATCAAAAGCGGACTTGCAGAGGTTGCTGTTGTCGAGGCTCACAGTAAGGCAAGTGACATCCAGACTTTTGGAAATGTTGTTAAATTTGCCTACGATCCTGTGTGGCTTAGACCAGTTGGCAATGGGCACCCCTTCTACTTGGCTGCTCTGGAAAAGAGCTACTATTCCAATCTGAGGGATTACTGTGATTATACCTATGCCGAGGTGGTTGCAAAGAACAAGAGAAATGGGAGATTAAATCCAGATGCTCCATATTCTGCTGATATAACTGCTGATGACGTACTGAATAGTGAGCCATTATTCTACCCGCTGAGAAAGCTTGAGATAGCAGAGAGATCTGATGGAGCTGTTGTTTTCGTTCTTGCAAGAGGGGATATTGCGAAAGAGCTCAACCCTGAGCCGGTCTGGATAGATGGAGTCGGGTGGAACAGTGAGACGAGCAATTATGATACGATGAGCTTCACCGCTCTTTACGCCATGAAGGCTGCTGAAATGGCATACGACATGGCGGGAATCGAGAATCCTGCCAAACAGGTTGATGTAGCAGAAATTGACGACAGGTTTGCTTACAAGGAAGTCCAGCATATCGAAGCTTTGAACCTTGCAAAGGCTGGGGAGGTCGATGATCTTCTTGAAAGTGGTTACTTTGGCAGAAAAGGTGAAATTCCGGTGAATGTTTCAGGAGGGAGTCTTAGCGCTGGCAATTTACTTGAGGCAACCGGAGCTCAAAAAGCTTTGGAAATCGTCCTTCATCTCAGAGGAGAGGCTGGAAGGAGACAGGTTGATGCTGAAATTGGTGTTGCTCAGGCATGGAGATATCTGCCAACTGCAACGGGAGCTGTTGCTGTTTTTTCGAGGTGAGATGTATGGTTGAGAAGATCAGGGATGTTAAGTTCCATAAAAAGCAGGATGTTGCAATTGTTGGAGCTGGAATAACTCTCTTCAGGAGAAGATTAAATGAAACTGGAAAGGAATTGAGCTATTATGCTGTAAAACAGGCATTGGAAGAAGCCGGGCTTGATCTTTCTGACATAGAAATGGTTGTCATGGGTTCTGCTCCTGATGCGTTTGATGGAGTACATATGAAAGGAGAATATCTACTTGATGGGAGTGGTGCGAGCAATAAACCGTACATGAGGGTTTATGTTGGTGGTGGAACAGGAGTATTCGCTCCAATTGCAGGATACTGGCATGTTGCAAGTGGTTTAGCTGATGTGTGCCTTGTTGTTTGCGAGGAAAAGATGAGTTCCTCATACCCCCATCCTCAATCGGCATTCAAATACATCTGGGATCCAATTCTTGACAGACCCCTCAATCCAAACCTGATATGGATATTCGCTCTTGAGATGAGGAGATACATGCACGTTCACAACATAAAGCATGAGGACATAGCCCTTGTTTCGGTGAAAAATAAAGCGAACGCTTTGGATCATCCGTCCGCCCAGCTTGCAGCAAAAATTACTGTCGATGATGTTCTGAACAGCGAGCCAATGGCTCTGCCTGTTAGAAGATTGGATGTTTCTCCTCCAAGCGATGGAGCATCGGCATTAATAATGGTTGCACCGCATATAGCAAGACAGCTCACAGACGAGCCTGTATGGGTTGATGGAGTTGGATGGGCACTTGATACAACATTCTGGACAAATAGAGATCTTTACTTCCCGAGATACGTGGCTGAAGCAGCTAAAATGGCTTACAAGATGGCACACATAACAGACCCTAAGAGGGAGATTGATGTTGCAGAGCCTTAC
>JALUWC010000265.1 GCA_027019885.1 Geoglobus sp. | reverse complement strand
GTGCTGTGGCACCAGAGGGTGTTTAATGAAAACGAATTTCCGGGCTGGAGCAGGTTGTATGAGAAGATTATCGCTGAGGGTAAAAAGAGGAACGCGTGGTTTGCAACGTGCGAAGATATATATAGGGTGTTTGCGACATGACGAGGAGGTTGCTGATCAGCGACGGAGACCACAAAAACACACTGGCAATTTTGAGGACTTTTCGAGATAAATACGAGATGGATGTTACATCACCACTTCCGAAATTTCTCACTCTCACTGCTTATTCCCGGTATACTAAGAACGTTTTTGTGGTAAAGGATAAAAACGAGGATACTTACAAGAAAGAGTTGTTTTCAATCTTGACAAAACGCAAATATGATGCTTTCATTCCTGTCGGACTTAAGACATACATTTTCTCATCGAAGTACAGGGATGAACTGCTGGAAGAAGTTAATTCACTTGTACCCACATGGGATTCCATGAAAATTGCTTATAACAAGGATGCCACAATGGAGTTTGCAGAAAAGATTGGAGTTCCTGTGCCCAGAACTATTGCAATCGAAAATGAAGAAGACCTTGAGAGTGTCGACGAGTTTCCGGTTGTCCTAAAATCCTCTGATGAGGCTGGAAAGTTTATAAGATATTGCAATAATGCAGACGAGCTTCAATCAGGATATAGACAACTCAAATCAAAAAGCAGAACGAGAATCATCGCTCAGGAATACATAAAAGGTTATGGCGCTGGTTTTTACAGCGTGTGCAGATGTGGGAAGATGTATGCGGTGTTCATGCACCGAAGATTGAAAGAATTTCCGATTACAGGCGGCCCAAGCGCGGTGGCTGAATCATTCTACAGCAAAAAATTATTCGATTACGGTAAAAAAATCTGCAAGAAATTAAGGTGGACCGGGCCTATAATGGCAGAGTTCAAGTACTCTCCTGAGAAAGACGAGTTCTATCTCATAGAGATCAACCCCAAGCTTTGGGGATCACTGGACTTGACAATTTCCGCGGGAGTCAATATACCCGAAATCATATTGGAACTGTCAATAGGAAACGATCCGAAACCTGTAAAAACCTATAAAAAAGTGAAGTTCAGATGGGTGTTCCCAGACGAGCTGAAGGTTTTAATGTCGGGAGGGGAGACCATAGGTGAGTTTTTGAGAAAAGACAGAGTAACTTACACCAATATATCTATCGAGGATCCACTACCCACCCTGTTTCAAATGGCACAGGGATTTGTGTTTGGAACCCTTGTCTTGCTGAACCGCAAGCGAAAATTCCCGCATGGGGTTGTTGCTACATGAAGCTGTCTTTTCACATTCATACAAAGTACTCCTTTGATTCACTGATGGATCCGAAAAAAGTTCTCAAAATTTGCAAAGAAATTGGAGTGGATACGGTGTGCATCACCGACCACAACACGATTCTCGGCTCAATAAAAGCAAAAAAATTTGAAAATGAGATTGGTGTGTCCGTGATTTCCGGAGAAGAGGTAAGGACGCAGTACGGTGAGGTGATTGGGATTTACATTAATGAGGGGATAAAATCTAAGGACTTTGACGAGGTTATTGATGAAATACGATCTCAGGGAGGTTTGAGTGTGCTGTCTCATCCGTTCAGAGGTCATAAAAAGGTGGAATATCTTGCATCCCGGGTGGATGTTATAGAAGTGTGGAACGGTCACTCCACACCTGATGAAAATGCAAAAGCATTCGAACTGGCTTTAAAATTGAAAAAGCCAGCGATAGTTGGCAGTGACGCTCACTTTTATTCCGAAATTAAAAACGCAATTACAGAATGCAAGTCGGTACTTGACCAAGAGAAAAAGTTTTACACAGCTTATCCCCCACCATATATGAAAGAACTAAGCAACATCGTCGGACATGTACGGAGGGGAAGAATTTGGAATGTACCAAAACCGATGTACAGGATGGTGAAAATGTCGATATTAAAATAGGTGAGCAGATTCCTCCCAGATATTTTCACAAAAAAAGTGATGAAAATGGTGACGATATTGAAAATCTTCTTGTCATATCCCCTCACTATTTGACATTCGTCAAAGACTATTGTGAAGCTTTAGCTAAATATGTGGATGAAATACATGTACTAGTTTATTACAATCCTTTAACAAATTTTGCTAAGTATTTCCAGATTGGGTATTTAAAGCATATCTCGAAGTTCACTATAGATAAGTTAATAGACAAAACAAATTTGCCGTCAAATGTATTCGTTCACGTTATTAAATATCCCTATCTTGTTCCAGATCGTAAAAATATGAAATTG
>JALUWC010000264.1 GCA_027019885.1 Geoglobus sp. | reverse complement strand
CACAATCCCGCTGTACCTTTCAGGGCTCGCAGCGTCTGCAAGAATCGGAATTATGTTTTTCCTCTCCATTGCAAGACCCAAAAACTTCTGAAACGGTTTTGCAGAGTATTCAACAGCGTAGATCACGCCCCTCTCAAGAATATCCGAGATATGGCTAACAGTTGTTCCGCTTGCCGCTCCGAGATACAGCATCCTTGTATCCTCCTTGATTTCAGGTGTGTGCCCTTTCATGATCATCGCAGCCAGCTTGCTTCTGTATGGAATCCATTCCCTGCAATCCTGAACCTTTCTCTCTCCATAATGGGGCGGATATCCTGATCTGGTGAACAGCCTTTTCCCCTCCTCAAAGTCTGCCAGATAAACATTGTGGAGAACCTCAGTTCCTTGAAAGCTGCTCATACCTCCTCCTTACCTCCTCACTGAGAGTTTCATTTAATTCCCCTCTGAAATGGTCTATTTTCACGGCAATTGCTATTTTGTTTGCCATAAACCTTGCCATCTTTCCCCTCTTTTTCTTGGGAAGTGATTTTATATAAGGGTGCTGGAAAATAACCCCATGCTTCGGCACCTTTGCCGTCTTTCCCTTTTTAATCCTCGATAATGCTTTAAACAGGGATTTTTCAGCACCTATAACCTGAATTGTGCTTGAAGGGTAGCTGGCAAGCTTTTCAAGGCTTCCGGCCTTTTCAAGCAACCTTGCTCCTATCTTCTCCCCGACAACCTCACTCAGATTGGGTGCTATTTTCCTCATAACCCTGTCAACTTCCCTTTCTATCTCCCCTCTCAAACCTTTCAGCTCGATCAGTTTCTTCTCAAATTTCTCCACAATCTCGCTCTCCTTTATTTCTTTCATCTCTCTCAATCTCTCTTCAAGGAGGTTTGATGTGTCGTTCAGCTCATCAAGTGCTCTCACAAGAGATATCACATACCTGTCTTCCCTCTTTATCTCCCTCTCAACTGCATCCTGAGCTATTTCAATTGCGATCTTTCTGAGCACAGCGTAGTATTCATCTCCGAAAATGTTTCTTCCAATTTCGTAAACAGAAAATGGAAGCGGTTTCTGGTTGAATGAATCAGGAAACGACTCCCTTAGATTCTCCACCTTTTCAACCTTACCACTCACATACTTCCCAAACCACAGCCTATACTCCAACTTCGGCACCCCTGTTTCTCGCCCTCGATCTTACATACCAGTGCTCAATGCCTTTCTCCTCAAGATACCTCTCGCCCTCCCTGGCATGTTTTCTGGAACCAATAAAGTAAAGTGTGGGACCTGTGGATGACAGACCAACGGCTCCGTAGTCCTTGAGCAGTTCTATAAACCCCCATGCAACGTCACCATACTGGCTTACCTCGGCTTTTTTGAATCCGAGATGCTGTATTCTGTAAACGGCCTTCGAGAGTTCGTCCAAGTCATGCTCAACAATGGCAGGCATGAGCTTCATCAAAATTATGTGAGATAACGCCCTAACATCGCCCATGCTTACAGGTGTGTTCCTTTCGAACAGATCCTTCTCCTTCAGTCCTGCAAAGCCCTTCTGGGTTGGAACAAAAAGATGCACCTCCCAGTCCGGGAAGTCGTATCTTGCAATGACAGGTGGGGGTGGAGCTCTGCTGAAGGATGAGGGCAGAAAACCTGACTTTTGCCTTCTTGAATGGCCGCCATCAACGATGAACCCGCCATGCTCAAAGACTGCAACACCAATTCCAGATGTGCCACCTCTCCCTGTGAACTCTGCTATTTCCCTCACCGACATGTCCATTCCATGAAGCTCGGCGTATGCCTTTCCAACTGCAAGGCTTATCTGAGTTCCACTACCCAGCCCGATGTGAGATGGAAAGCTCTCCAGAATCTCTACCTCAATTCCCTTCCCAAATTTTTCGTGGAATTTTGTGGCGACATTCTCAAATCTTCCTCTGTTCTCAAAGTCTCCGATAACAATAACCTCATCGCAATCACTTGCTTTGATCTCAATGTACGGAAATTCAAGAGCAAGTCCGATTCCGCCATCAACCCTGCCAATACTGCCGTTTAGATCAATAAGCGTTATGTGAATTCTGGATGGAGCTTTAATTCTTACACCCATTCTTTCACCCTCAGGGTTATTTTCTTGAGGTAGTGCTGACTTCTCGTGTCAACGATATAGGCTTCAGGAGCTATTGTTGGCAGATGGTATCCTGTGAAAATTCTCAGAATTTCCCCTGCCTGAATCGAGCATGTCAGAGCATAGGATATGGGATCAAACTTAGCTTCCGGCATTTCCACCTCCCAG
>JALUWC010000263.1 GCA_027019885.1 Geoglobus sp. | reverse complement strand
TAAATCTTTTTGAAAAATGCAGAGAAAATGATATATCTGATCTTTCGGATTAGGTATTATGAGGTATGAAATTCTTGCAAGACCAAGTTATTCTCTTTTGAAGCTGTATTTAGCCAGAGATGAGGAAGTAATAGCTGAAACCGGGGCAATGGTTTTCATGAATGGCGTAAAACTCAAAACCGAGATGAAAGGTGGGTTGCTTGGTGGGCTGAAAAGGGCAATAGGCGGGGAGTCATTTTTTGTCAACAGGTTTGTTGCCGAGAAAAACAACGCTCTTCTTGGACTTGCTCCCCCCTACCAGGGTGATGTGACTCAGATTGAGGTTAATGGAAGGCTTTATGCTCAGAGCGGAGCATTCTTAGCTGGTTCACCTGATCTCGATGTCTCGACAAAATGGGGTGGGGCAAGAACATTCTTTGCAGGAGAGGGGTTGATTCTGCTCAAAATTGAAGGCTCCGGAGATGTTTTTCTTTCATCGTTTGGTGGAATTGAGGAGCTTGAGGTTGATGGAGAGCTTGTGATTGACACTGGGCATATTGTCGCATTTGAGGAGAGGCTTGACTTCGCAATTTCAAGGGCTGGTGGACTGAAAGCAACTCTGCTAAGCGGGGAAGGTTTGGTTGCAAAATTCAGGGGCAATGGCAGAGTGTGGATTCAGACAAGGTCAATTTCAGATTACATAGGGTGGCTCGCATCACTGATGCCAAGCAGGGACTAAGTTACTGTTTCCTTGATTACTGCATGTAACATGGAGTTTCTGTCAATGAAGCTATTGTCTCAACCGCATCCAGATTTTTTTCTCAGCTCAACAAAAACATATGGGGGTGAGGTGTCGCTCTCCCTCTGAATTGGTACTGAGAACTCTCCGGGTTTGATACCCACTGACATGAACGATCTGCTCTCTTGAATGGTGAAAGCTCTCTGTACACAATAAATGCCTTATACTCCATATCGCTCAGGCTGCAAAGGCTGAATTTTCTAAAAGTCTCTGAGTTCTGTATACTTCAAGCTCAAGGCTCTTTATTGAATACTCGTTCAAATAATGAATTGGAAAATTTGGTTGAATTGCGAAATACTATACTTCCAGCCCGAGAACTCTTGCAGCATTCAGTCCGAGAATTTTCTTTTTTGCTTTCTCACTCATTGGCAGTGATTGAATGTCTCTGACGTTCTTTTTTATATCCACACTTGGAAAATCGCTCCCAAAAATGACTTTATCCTCAAGCTCTTCAAGCCTCGGGAAATATTCAAGCAGTTTCTTTGGAGGAAGCCCTGATATCTCGAGGTAGACATTATCGTGAAGTCTTGCAAGCATGAATGCAGTGTCATACCAGATTCCCCTCCCTGAGTGGGCCATGATTATATTCAGATCTGGAAAATCAACTGCCACATCGTCGAGATGTATTGGATCAGCGTATTTCTGTCTGACATTTTTGAAAACAGAGATGCCTGTATGGAACATAACGGGGATTTTCAGATCTGCACATTTTTCGTAGAGTCTGTAAACCCTTGCTTCATTGGGATAAAAATACATGTATGAGGGAAGAAGCTTCAAACCTCTGCATCCCATTTCGTAGGCCATCTCCATTTCCTCAACCATGTTGCAGGATGTGTTGGGGTTTATGGATGCGAATGGTATGAACCTTTCCTCCTCTTTACAAAACTCTGCAACATACTTGTTTTTGACAACACCTGTGGCAGCTGGAGCACTCTCTGCAAGAATAACAGCGAACTTCACTCCCGCTTCATCCAGTATTTTGAGAAGCCTCTCCTGTGTGATTTCTTTTGTAAAATCAAAGTTCGGATTGGATTTTTTAAGAAAGTCCATAACCCAGGGATGCCAGTCATCCTCACAGCTATTTTCATACACGTGCACATGAAAGTCGATGAACATCAGATTTCAATTCTCATCTCGGTTAAATTTTTTTCCTGAATTTGAGATTACGAAAAATTAAAATGGGTCTCTTATAATAATTAATTATGAAGAAAAGTAAGAAAAATGCCCTCGAAGGTGTTAGGGTTTTGGGCATAACAAGGATAATCTACGGACCTTGGGCTGCAACACTGCTCGCCCAGCTTGGAGCAGAGGTCATTCACGTGGAACTGCCTGGAAGCGGAGACACCTTGGTAAGGCTGGTGTCTCCGGGAGGTGTATTTCCAAGGAACATAAATAGACATGAGAATGGGTGAAAAAACTCCTTTGGATGATCTTTTATGAAGGTTTACCCTGACAAAAAACAGGTAAAAAACTTAAAGAGGGTGAAAGATCGGGAAATTCTGA
>JALUWC010000262.1 GCA_027019885.1 Geoglobus sp. | reverse complement strand
AAAGCTGTTGGTATTTCTGTTCTAATTCCTGCACGTAGGTTTGATTAACTGTTTGAGTGCCTAAGTAGTAGCCTATAAATCCGCTTATTGCTGCTGCTCCAAGAACTAACGGAATAACTAAAGGTACTGCTACAGTTTGCCCTATGAAAAGCGTTAGCATCAAAGCTGCCATTATTGCTTTTCTCTTATCACTCACCTTCATCACCTCTGCTAAAAATAAGTTTAAAGCTCAATCCTGCTTCGCTATGACGATCAGAGAGCCTACGTATCCCAAGAACATTACAAAAGCCTTGGTTGGATCTGCGAGATACTGAGAAACATCGATTCCGATAGAAGCTAAATGTCCGGCTGCTGCGAGCGGTAGGAATATGGCAACAATCAAAGCTATTATTTCGACCGCAGTTATCTTTCTGTTTGGTTTTCTTTCTTTGTCCGCTGCTAAAATACCAATTGGAACAATTACGGCAAGCAAAGCCGACCAGTCAGTCAACCAAGCCAAGTTTACACTTCCAAGTCCGAAAACTGCTATTCCTGTCAGCACTCCTACAATTAACAAAATCGTCTCAAGTGTTCTGAGGTTCCCCTTATTATACACACCCCCATAAAAATTCTTTCTCGCCACTTTTCCTCCACCTCCTACAAACTGGCTGTATTTCACATATCTAAGCCAAACAGCAACAATCACCGCCAGAACTCCGATAAAAACAGATGTTCCAATGTTCGTTTGAACCCATTGCTTTATGTAATCCCCAGCAATGGCATCTACGAGTAACTCCGCAAGTACTAAAACCAAAAGAAAAATTGCTATGTCCGCTCTGTTCACTTGGCGGCTCATCTAAAAATAGAAAATAGGTTTCCAGTATTTAAATGGTTAAAGGAAAGATAACTACTTCAGCAAGCCCTTCAAAACCTCTGGGTTCGATCTAACTCTCTCTACAATTTCTATTAGCTCTTTGATCTCCCTAATTATGTCGGGATTCTGCAGAAGTCTATACGCAAGCTCCTTACTCATCTCCTCTTGCATCATTTCGAGTTCTATCCTCTTTCGCTCGTCAAGTATCAAACCACATTTAGAACAATAAACCGCTACAGGATCGTTTACATTTCCACAACGAGGACATTTTTTAGGTTTAGCAAGCTTAGGCTTTTCTTCTTCGCTAATTTCGTAAAGCCGATCTATCGCTTCGTCTAAATCTCTCCCAGATAAATGTACGTACACAGCAGGGACGTCACTTCCCTGTACCCATCCAAAGTATTCACATAAAACAGCCTCAGGAAGATACTTAGCCAAAACTGTAGCTCTTGAATGCCTCAGTATGTGAGGATGAACTCTTTTCTTGATTCCAGCTTTTTTAGCCAACGATTTTATGATCTTGCTTAAGGCTCTGTACTCCAATGGTTCTCCCAACTTTCTGTTACTTACAGAACAAAATACAAAAGCTTCAGGATCGCTACTTAAAGGATGTGCTTCAATCCAAGCTTTCAACAAAGGAGCAGACATTACAAGAGGAATTTTCCTTTCACCAGTTTTTCCGTAAACTCTAACCTTAGCCTTCAAGTGACCATTTACGACTCTAAATTCTATGTCTTTTATCCTAATGTTCGCCAATTCACCAATTCTGAAACCTCCTTCATAACCAACAGCGATTAGAGCTTTATCTCGTGGATGTTTGGCAACCTCAACCATCTTCATAATTTCCTCCTCAGTAAGAACCTGAGGTAGTCTGTTATCTTTTCTTTCACCCCGTACGTAAGCCAATCCTTCCCAATTCTCTCCTTTAAGCCATTTGAAGAATTTTCTCAAACCCTTACGATATTCATTTTTTGTTTCGGCGCTGGAATACATTTCTTCAAGTTTTGCCACGACATCAACCATATCTTCGGGAGTCCACTCATCAAATTGCTTAGGGTGGATCTCAGAAACTTTTCTCAAAGAGATCATATAGCGTAAAATTCTGGCTCTCCCCACTCCCTGAGCCAGTAAATACCTCTCAAATTTCAATATCAGCTCTTTATTTTTCTCGGGAATTTTTGCTTTCTTAAGTCTCTGCTTCTCGTATTTCAATTGCTTGTCATAGTTGTACAAGACCATCAAGTTTCGTCAAACGGCTTAATCCTTAAAAAATTTAGGATTTGGTATTTCAATTACTAAATCCCGCCCTCGGCATCCCTTCTTTTAATTCATATCCCAGAATTCGAAAAACAGCATCAAAACTTATGGGGATGTCTATTTTGGTTTTTGAGTTGAGGGATGGTTGAAAAATCCGTATGTTGCAGAGAACT
>JALUWC010000261.1 GCA_027019885.1 Geoglobus sp. | reverse complement strand
GGGTAAAGAGAACCTGAGTCTGTCAAGATACAACGATAAGGTGATTCTTTCAGCAGCAGTAAGAAACAGAATGAGCATTGCCACATTTGACGAAAAGCTGAGAAAACAGGCCCTCTCCTCAGGAATCAATGTTCTGCCCGATAATTTGGTGCCTCCAACTTCCTAAAACCAGTTTTATCTCAAATTGTCGGGAAAAATCAGGCTGGCTCTTGGAGCTGAAGGAGCTATAGAGTTTGTCTTGAGAAAGCTTAATATTGATTGATGCGAAAACAGTTTTAGATGGAAAATGTACTTGAAGCAATCAGAAAGACCGTCCTCGAAACAGCAAAAAAACACGAAATTGAGAATACACCGACTTTCGAAAATTCTCAGCGAATCTTCTGGAAGTAATTAAATTAAATCCCAGATGCGAGCGTAACATATTTCTAATCTTTTACCGAAACATCAGTATATGCCAAAAATAATCGAAGCGATCTACGAAAACGGAGTCTTCAAACCGCTTGAAAAAGTAGATCTGAAAGAGGGGGAAATGGTAAAATTGAGAGTGGAGAGAAAAGAGCTGACTTTTGATCCAATTGATCTTGGCGAAGAGGTAGGTGTTGGAGAGATAAGGAAACTTCGGGATGAACTATGGATGTCTTCTTAGACACTTCCTTTGTCGTCTCGCTGATAATTAAAACCGGCCAGACAGAGAGGGCGAGAAAATTTTTTGTTGGAAATGATAACTTTGTTACAAGTGTAACCGTCTACGAAGAGACGTTTTATGTTGGGCTGAGACTTCTTGCAGATAAAAGGCTCGGCATAAGAAGTGCATTCTCCCTTCGAGAGCACATCAGGAAGAACGGATACGACTTTGCCACCGATTTCATTCAGTCCATGGAGGAAGTGTTCTCACGCATTTATATCGTCAGTGACATAAAAGATACAGAAGTCGTTCGAGACACTGCAGTAAAATACCGACTTCTCCCAAACGATGCCTTAATAGCTGCGACATGCAAGCATTATGGAATTAAAAAGATTGCCACATTCGACGAAGATTTTAAGCGAGTTGATTTTTTGGAAGTTGTCAAGTTCTAATTAGTTGGCATGGAAAAGCAGGAAGCACAGGTTAGAGTTCTAAACATCTTCTTGAAGCTAAAGGAGCTATAGAGTTTGCTCTCAGAAAGCTTAATATTGATTGTTGCGAAAGCAGTTTTGGATGGAAAAGGAACTCAGGATAATCAAAGAGGTGATTCTCGAAACGGCAAAGAGGCACGGAATATATGTAGAAAAGATCATTCTATTCGGCTCGAGAGCAAGAGGAGAAGGAAGGGAGGATTCAGACTGGGACATACTTATTGTGACGAGGGAAAAGCTGGACTGGAAAACTGAGAGAAAATTTTTCAGTGAGGTGGGGTGGAATCTCGTTAATCGGGAGATAGTTCCGGAAATAATTATCGTCGATAGCAAAACCTTCGCTGAAAAGAGAGTTTTCTCAGGCTACGTTTATTACCACGCTGAAAGAGAGGGAATAGTGGTAGCATGAGAGAAGACGTAAAGGAGCTGATTGCATCAGCAGAAAATAATTTGAGAGCAGCCAGAAACCTTTGCGAACATGAAATTTACAGCCTTGCGTGCTTTCATTCACATCAGGCAGTAGAACTGCTGTTAAAGGCTTACCTACTTCAGAAAGCTGGAAAGTATCCGTTCACGCACTCTATATTCAATCTTTTGAAGCTCTGCGACGAAGAGGACAGCGAGTTCAAAATTCTCCTTCAGCTCGGAGTTCCGGGTTTGGAATCATATTACGTTCGGACGAGATATCCACCTCTGATGAAAGTGACAGAGGAGGAAGCCGAGGAAGCTATAAAGCTGGCTGAGAAGGTGAGGGAGTTTGTTCTTGGAAAACTTAATATTGATTGGGAGTGAAAGCAGTTTTAAATGGAAGGGGAACTTGAGGTAATCAGATAGACCATCCTCAAAGTGCCTAAAAAGAACAGAACTGGGAATACAGCGACTTTCGAAAATTCTCGGTGAATCTTCTGGAAGTAATTGGATTCCAGATGTGAGTGTAACGTATTTCTAAAACTCCAACCAAAAATATCAACATGCCAGAAATAATCGAAGCCATCTATGAGGATGAAGTCTTCAAACCGCTTGAAACTGCTATGAAATGCTATCGTAGCTGGAAAGCAGAAACACGAGTATTATAAAGACGTGCATTGTTGTGACCATTCCTTTTTTACTCTCCGCAAGCAACTGAAAAGTTTCTGAAAGCATTTCTGACTTATCACAATAAACTTCCAG
>JALUWC010000260.1 GCA_027019885.1 Geoglobus sp. | reverse complement strand
ACAACATGTTCGGCATCTCCCTTAGCTATCACCCTGAAAGCGTGCCGTATCATATTTTTGTAGAACTCACAGTAGTAGCTCTTTTCATACATCGTTCCATGCTCGGAATAAATTTCAGCCGGACATGGATTTCCGCAGATATTTTTGAAAGAACAGTCCCTGCATTCCTTTATTTTTTCAACTACCCTCTCTCTGACTGATCTGAAAGCCTCTGCAACATTTTCAATCTCAGAAAGCTGAAGTCTGAGCTCACTCATCCCTATGAACTCCCCGCATGGGTATATGCCATCAGGACATATTGATATGAACCTCCTTCCAGCACCGCATGGTGAGATGTCGCACTGAAGAATTCTTGAGTAAGGGGCAACGATTCCCAGCATTATGTTTGCGAAGTCTCCTATAACAATCCTTCTGCCACTTTTTGTGTGATTTATTGCCCTTTCAACAGCCTCAATGAAGTATTTCGAAACCTCTACGGGATCAGGTCTCAGGTTTCTGCCCCCTCTGCTTGTCCCTCTCACAGGATTCATGAGCACAAGGCTGACTCTGCCAGCAAGAAAGTCAATCATCTCTGGCAGATGTGAGTAGTTGTGTCTGTTTATTGTGGTTATTATGTTAAGCCTGCCGTATCCGTTAAAGAACTCCAGCAAATCTGCAATCTTTTTGAAGTGGCCTTTCCCTCTCAGAAGATCATCTGTTTTTTCATATGGAGAGTCAAACGAGAGACCGATATTCACCTCTCTCTCAATCAGGAAGTCGGCGTCTTCTTTTTCCAGAAGGATACCGTTGGTCTGAATTCCGAAGTTGTAATCGAACTCATCTATCGCTCTGAAAATAGATTTCTTTACAATTAGCGGCTCTGCCCCGTGAAATATGACATTTTTAACGCCAATTGTTTCAACCCTCTCCAGAACATCTCTGAGTATTTGGTAGTCCATCTCATTTCCTCTCTTTCTCACCTCAGGGGGAATGTAGCAGTAGGGGCAGCTTGCATTGCACCTTTCGGTTGGATTTATGTAGGCCGTGTTAAAATCCACCTCAAACCTGTATTTTTTCATCTTTTCAGAAAGCGACTCTCTGTTTCTCTCAAAAAATCTCCGGATCTCTTCTGGTATTTCCTCTTGATCAAATACTGCCCAGAAGTTTGTTTCAGGATCAATTGCTGCATTAAAATCATCAATCCTGATCAGATCCATTCAATCACCTCAAAAAATTAAAATGGGGAGTCTTCCCTTAGCATGACGTAGTGTGTTAATCCACCTCCAATCTCACATTCGTACATGAAGCTGTAGACCATGGTTAAAAGTGAGGGTCAGGAAAATAAAAGCTTAATTTTTGTATTACTACTGTAACACAGATAGAATCAGTACAGCTCTACAATCTCAATTGCTTTCTCCAGCATCGAATTTATCCCATTCTTTCCCTGTATTACCCTTCTGTGCCCCGGCAGTATGTATTCGATGTCAAGGCCCCTCAGTATTTCCAAGGATTTCACGAGCTCGATCCTGTCGCTTCCGTACAGATCGAACCTGCCCGGAATCCCGCCCTCGAAAATCAGATCTCCCGTTATTGCTGCTTCGCACTCCTGCATGTAGTAGGTAACGCTCCCGGGACTGTGTCCTGGCGTTCTGATAACCTCTATCTCCGTGCTGCCAACCAGAAACACCTTACCCAGCTTGAAGTCTGGGGAAAAGCTGAACTGAGATATCGCTCTGTCCCTTTCATCAAATCCAAGCAATGCTCCTTTTCTCATGAACATCTGATTGCTCTCGCAGTGGTCTTTGTGCATGTGAGTGTTCAGCACGCAGTCCACACTGTAAACTCTGTCGTTTCTCATCAGTCCGAACAGATTTGTGTAGCTCTTGTACGTGCCGGGATCAATCAGCACGCATTCCCCATCCACGATAGCATAGCTGTTGGATGAGTCGTAGAAAGCACTTCCCCACACGTATGCGTAAACCTTTTCAAAGAGCCTCATAGGTCAAACTCCGCTATTAACGGGAGGTGATCGCTTGGTTTCTTCATCAATCTTGGCTCAATGTCTGTGTCACATCTCACAGCCTTTTCTGCCAGCTTAGGAGTGGCAAGTATGGCATCAACCCTCCATCCCAGGCCCTTCTCTATCGCATTCTTCACCCTGTAGTCGTAAAACGAGTACACCCTCTCATCAGGATGAAATTTTCTCAAGAGATCAACAAAACCGAGATCCAGAATTCTTCTGTATGCCTTTTTCGCATCGGTGTGGAAGCAGACATGGTTTTTGAGTCTTTCAGGACTGTGAACATCTA
>JALUWC010000259.1 GCA_027019885.1 Geoglobus sp. | reverse complement strand
AAGGATTCAGGTAAGACCATATCTCTTCCGTGGTAAAACTCAATATCGGCGCAAGGAGTTTAACCAGTGTATCAATAATTTCAAACAGGGCCGTCTGGGCCGACCTTCTTCTAATCGATCCTGCTCCCGATGTATAAAGCCTGTCTTTCAGAATGTCAAGATAAAAGGAGCTCATATCGATTGCGCAGAAATTGTGAACAAGGTGAAAGATCTTGTGAAATTCAAATGTTTCGTAAGAAGCTAATACTTTATTTGTCAGAAGGTGTAATCTGTGAAGCGCCCACCTGTCAAGCTCCTCCATTTCGTTGTATTCCACAAAGTTTTCATCTTTATTAAAATCGTATATATTGCCTAGAATATATCTTGCGGTATTTCTTATCCTTCTGTAGGCGTCACTGCACCTCCTTAATATCTCCTCCGATATCTTAATGTCATCTCTGTATTCCTCAGCTGAGATCCAGAGCCTGAGAATGTCCGCCCCGTATTTATTGATAACCTCCTGGGGCGATGTAACATTGCCGGCAGACTTGGACATTTTTTTACCTTTTCCGTCTACCACAAATCCATGGGTCAGCACCGCATCATAGGGAGCGCGCCCCCTTGTTCCGACAGAAGCGAGAAGAGAAGACTGAAACCAGCCTCGATGCTGATCGCTTCCTTCCAGATATAAATCAGCCGGTCTTGAAAGCTTCTCCCTCTTTTCCAACACGGCGCTGAAACTCACGCCCGAGTCGAACCAGACGTCCAGAATATCTTCCTCTTTATCAAACTCTTTGCCGTTACAATCGGGACAGCTGTATCCATCGGGCAGCAGGTCTGCAATCTCCCTGTCAAACCAGACGTCCGAGCCTTCTTTTTCCACAAGTTTGACGAGGTTATTTATTACCCCCTCATCGGCGATAACCTTTCTGCAGCCTTTGCACTGAAATGCGGTTATCGGCACACCCCAGACCCTCTGCCTTGAAAGACACCAGTCAGGCCTGGACTCAACCATGTTGTGAATCCTGTCCTTACCCCACGACGGTATCCACCGAACACGGTCTATCTCATCAAGGGCGTTGGCCCTTAACCTGTTTTTATCCATTGAAACGAACCACTGGTCGGTGGCCCTGAACAGAATCGGTTTTTTACATCTCCAGCAGTGGGGATAAGAGTGAGAGATTTCTTTGCTATTTAAAAGAGCTCCCGCCTCTTTCAGTTTTTCCACAACCTGCGGATTGGCCTTAAAAACCTGCTGACCGGCAAAGTATTTTACATCTTCAACAAACCTGCCCGCATTGTCTACGGGATTATAAACTTCCAAACCATATTTGAGACCGATTACGTAGTCATCGTGACCATGTCCCGGAGCGGTATGAACGCAACCGGTGCCGGCTTCCAGTGTCACATGTCTTCCGTTGATCACCGGTGAGTCCCGATCAAGGAACGGATGAACACAAACCTCATTTTCAATATCAGACCCTTTAAAAGTTGCGATGACGAAGTAATCGTCCAGACCGAACTCTTTCATACAACCATCAACAAGATCACCCGCCATAATCAATACGTCACCGCCGACCTCTACGGCGTCATAAACAATTTCAGGGTGAAGACAAACGGCCATGTTGGCCGGAATAGTCCATGGGGTTGTCGTCCAGATTACAATTGATACATTTTTTGAGGCAAGAGATGGAATTTTTTCTCCCATGTCCGATTTAACCGGAAACTTCACATATATGGAAGGAGAAAGGTGATCGTCATATTCAACCTCCGCCTCGGCAAGCGCCGTGCGGCACGAGAAACACCAATGGACGGGTTTCTTGCCTTTATACAGATCGCCGGTTGCCATAAATTTTCCCAACTCTTTGACTATCGTCGCTTCATAGGCATAATCCATTGTGAGATAAGGATTGTTCCATTCACCCAAAACGCCGAGTCTGATAAATTCATCACGCTGAATGTTGAGATACTTCCGCGCATATTCCCGGCAAAGTTTTCTGATCTCCTTTTTAGATAGAGAACTCTTCTTCTTGCCGAGTTTCTTTTCAACCTGCAATTCAATGGGTAAACCATGACAATCCCAACCGGGGATATAAGGCGCGTCATAACCGGCCATCTGCTTTGACTTGACTATTATGTCCTTGAGAATCTTGTTTACCGCATGACCGATGTGGATATTCCCATTGGCATATGGAGGACCGTCATGAAGAATGTATTTCTCTCTTCCCTTCGAGAGTTCTCGCAGCCTTGAGTATAAACCCTCCTGTTCCCACCTGTTGAGAATTTCAACTTCTCTCTTAGCGAGGTTT
>JALUWC010000258.1 GCA_027019885.1 Geoglobus sp. | reverse complement strand
CGGTAATGCTGTAATAAAACAAAATATATATGGAGAATATAGGTGTTAGGAGTCATGGGGATAGCACTTCAGCAAGCTTCTTTCTTTCTGACCACTTTATAATCTCATCTGGATAGCTTTCTATGAGGGTTAGAGAGTCTTCGTCCCAGGGGACGCTCTCATCATAGAGGGCGACTTTATACTCTTCTCTATCCAGTAACTTAAGCTCTAGGAATGGAAAGAGCTTGACTTCCGTATACCTTTTTATCTGGTTGGGGGTTTCCAGAGTTGTGCCCAGAGCCTGAACTAGCACCTTCTCATCAATAGATACAAGGTCAATTATATGTCTGCCTTTGGCTTTTATTTCCCACTGATACCTGTGGGGTATCTGATTCGCCTCGCAGTAGAGATGTGCTTTTTTGTGGAAGTCCATGGGCTTCGCAGGAGTTTTTCTGAACTCAAGATGCATAGCTGCCTGAAGAGCGAGAATGAAAGTATTCATATCTTGGGCAAGTTTTTCGGGATTGGTCTTTAATAGAAGTTCTCCGCCCACTTCTGAAATACCATAGGCTGAGAGAATCCTGAGGAAGTGTTCTTTGTTTCTCCCACGGGATACATCAATACCAAACATCTCTAAGTAGAACAGAGTCTCTCCCATATCTGTAAGCAAAAGCTTTCCGGGTGCAATTTCCCTAATGTAGAAGCTTACAGGATCGCCATCAAGACCTATGAATGGAGTATAGACTATAAAGCCATCCTCTTTCTCTTCACAAGTGAAGGAGTCACCAAGATATTTTATGTAGCTGTCAACAACATCCTGACAATTCATTTTAACTCCTCCGAATAAAACTGCATAAGCGAGGTCTGGCGAATAATAGACAATTTCTCGTACTCACCGAGCAGTCGTATGTTACATTCATCAAGAAACTGCATAAAGGCACGATTGACATCGTTTCTATCAATTTCATGACTGGGTATAACTTTCCTGATACCTCCAGGACAATTTTCTTTGAAATAGTGTTTATGAGGCTCGGTTATAGAGTTTCCACTGCATTTATCTATGAAGTCTGGTGGATGTATCTTTTTGTCATACTTCACCAATACTATTTTCTCTTCACCATAATAGACTATGATAAAGGCGAAGTTATTAAAAATGTTTTGAGTGCAGTATAGCCTTATATCCTCATTATGGAGTACGTTACTCACAATATTGACATCCTTAATCACAAACCTGCCGCTTCCTTCAGATTTCCAGCTAATATCATCCTCTATTACCTTCGGCTCTTCGTAAAACCTCTTAAATACATTATTGGTGAGAGCCATAACCACATTCCCGATAATCACTCTTTTTAGCTTTTGGTATAAAAGACTTCTGCTTTTCTCACAGCTGTGAGGAAGAGAGTTTTTAAGCTCACTTCTGGAACATGGGCACAAATACTGACATGCAATGGTGGGATATCATTCTTGCCACATTGGGAGACGTGTACCGGGAAGCGATGCTGAAGTTGCCTGCTGGCGAAGCTTACGTCTTCATGCCTGCCCTCAGCAGGGCAGTTGGACAGGCTGCGGCTTTAAGGGTCTTCTATAAGGCTCTGGTTCAGGAGGAGACTCGCCCGGATGTGAGCTATAGGGAGGTCGAGGAGAAATATATGAGGGAGTACAGCTCTAAGAGGCCGGAGCTGCTAGCCTGGATTGTAGCCAGGTTGGAGACAGTATTGGATTATGCAAGGCTTACTGCCCCCATTTTTACGCATGAAGACATTCCTCAAACGTTTGTGAGGGAGGGCTACCGTACAGTTGTGCTCAGGAGGGAGGAGTTCAAGTATGCAGAGGCTGCAAATTGTGTTTTTGATATGTTTCTTCGCAACCTGATGTTTGCAATCGAAAGGGTTAAGCGCCGACTTAACTAACTCATTTTTGTATGTCCTGTTCTGAGAAGAGCCTTACAGGTGTCTATGCTACTGCAGTGAAGTATGACAAAGAGGGCATCCTTCTCATGGGCAGCGGCAAGACCAGCACAGCAATTATGCTAGCATGCGAGAGTGGTGAAGTTGTTGCCGACGATGTCGTGGGCCTTCGCCTCAAGTGCTCGGCTTCGCATAAACACATTCTGATCGCGGAGATGATGGCTTCTCGCGTTTTTCGAAGTCCAATACCTCAAGATGTTTTGAGCATACTTGAGGCAAGCCATCTAACCACTGAAGACCTCATATCTTCTCAGTGCAGCATTCCAATTCACAAGCTTCTTTATCTGACGACGTCCAAAGACCCCATATCTAAACCTGTTCGAATAAGACCATGGGAACTCTACTATTTTGCAACAGACCTTTTAAATGCAGACTTTTTGTGGAGCTGGGATGAGGCGTATATATCAAAAAATGAGTGGAAACTGGTTGAATTCCTCGAAAAAAGTGGTACAGAGGTATATCTTATCCCCTACTGCAAAAGTTTGCACGAGAGGGTGACACTTATAAAAGATGTTCTTAGCAACCCCGACAACGTAGAGGTAAAACGCATATTCCAAAGGCATGAGCAAAGAGGAAAGTGGGAATACTCTCCCTTCCAGTTTGCCGAATGGGAGTATGAGCTTGTGGTACCGGCAAGTAAAAAAGAAAATCTAAAAATAACAGTGGTGGCGGAAGGTAAATCTCGCAGTTATAGTCTGAGACTCTGTAAAGGAGATTCTGTCTATTTGAGCGGGAGGGATAAAGACAGAATTATGAATCTCGGTATATGGGAATGTAAACTGGTAATGGGAATAGTGCGCATGGCAGCCGTTCACGTGGAGAAATCCCCGTTTGTATCTTGTTACTATGAATCATATTATGGATTTCCCGTCATACCATCTCATGAATTACCAAAGCCTGATTTCAACGCTTTTGATAAGCTGAAAGCAGCTGTTTTGAGATTATTGCACCGCTAAAAAAGATATCTGAGAATGCGCACTAGGTATACGGTATACTAAGAGTTTTTCTCACAGCTGTGAGCGAACAGGCTTATAAGCTCTCATTATATTACGTATGCCAGCGGAGTTACCTGAGCGTAGCGAGGGAAACGAGAGAGAAAGTCGGAGGGTTTCGACCGAGAATCCTCACTCTCCAGAACCCGTGGTTGTGATAAGGCTCGCCGAGGAGGAGCGTCCTAGGCTGCTCCCTACGCTGGTAAAGGCGGGGCTGATGCTCCCGCTGATGGCTTCCTCGGTGATAGCGCAGGCTCACGCCCTCAAGGTGAAGAAGGACTTCTCCCCAGGGGAGGAGCTGATAAAAGCGAGGTTCTACCTGCTTGCCGATCTTGCAGAGGAGTTCAAATCCGTATATGCGAACCAGTTCTCCCAGAAGGTGGAGGAGCACCTCAGCGAAGGTAAGAGCATAGACGAGGCGGTCAGGCTTGCGGAGCAGGAAATAGAGAGCGAGATCAACTCGAAGTACAGCGACGACCAGGTTGCCTTTGATCTCGTCGTGCTGAGCACCACGCAGAGCGGGAACAGGTACGAGATAACGATCGACCCGGTGTTCACCGACCTGAAGTACGCTAACACGCCATACCCCGTTGGAGACCCCGACTACCCGGAGGGCGGGCTGCAGCACTTAAAGTACCACACTTATGGCTTAGCGGGGGACACCGTGCAGGTGGAGGCGTGTCACACCAACTGCTACGGGAACTGCTATGGCGACTGCTACGGCGACAGCTGCGGAAGCGACTGCGATACTTGTGATACGTGCGGTAGTGACACCACATGCGGTAGCGACACCGTTTGTGGCACCGATATCGTCTGTGGTAGCGACTTTACCTGCCAGATTTGTTACACTGATACCTTCTGCGTTTCCTGCCATGAGAACTGTGACTGCTTTCTTCCTCCTGTTACGGAAATCCACAACCCGCCTCTGGAATGCCCCTCGCCAATATGTCCTAATGATGTGCAGTGCTACAATCCGCAGATAGATTATGGCGGTAACATCAGACAATGCTACGACAACTGTTACACCAACTGTTACACCGATCTGAGGTGCTATGAAGATTGTTATAGCAATTGCTACAGCTGCCATGGTGATTGCCATGGAGATTGTTACAGCGATTGTTACGGAGACTGTTATGGTGATTGCGATTGCTACGATGACTGCGACTGCTATTGCTACGGTGATTGCGATAGCTGCTACCGCGGCTCAGGAGGATTCTAAATCTCCTAAGTCAGAGGTGGTTTAAAAATTCTCTTCAGACGGACTCCCAGCGCTCTTCTCTCAGAATCTTCTTGATGGCTTTCTTAAGCTCCGGAATCTCCCCTGTGGCAACCGCCCAGACAACTTCAAGCCTCACCCCCAAAATAGAAATGAATGAGCTTATCCCTCATACCCGCAATTTTCTTCCAGTCAATCTCTGGGTACTTTTTCTTGAGTAGTGGAGTTAGCTTTTTCACGGCTTCGCCGATAACCTCAATGTTCCTAATAACAGCATCCTGCTTCTCTTCATTTGCCAGAAAGTCCGGGTAATTCAGTCCTTCCAAGTAGCTTTCTATTCTCTTGCAGGCTTCAAGAATGTCCATGAGAAACTCTCTGTCCCCTCTACGCATAAACCAGGCTCCTTTTTATCTCTTCTTTAACATGTGGAATTCTTATGGTCTCCACGCCATCCTTTGTGATTATGTCCACCCTCCTGCCGAGCAACCTCTCCAGATATTCAATAAGCCCAAGATACTTGTCAAAGGTCAGCTCCTCAAGGCGAAACTCAACATAAATGTCAATATCGCTCTGAGACGTTTCTTCGCCCCTCACATAGGAGCCAAAAACACCTATTTTTCCACACCAAATCGCTCTCTGAGCTCCTTTCTATGCTTCCTCAAAACTTCTATAATTCTGTCGAGTCCCGTCATCTTGCACCCTCAAAAAATGTTTCGCAATTTTATCATAAACCTAACGAAGAAAAGCCCCACAAAACTCTGTATCTGAGGTGTAGAAAGCTCCAACCGGTCGGTGCATCTGCTGTCTGCTAGAGTCAGCAATTGGCCATTTGACTTATAGCAAACTATTAAAAAACCAAATTTGTAAGTAATGCAATAAAATGGAGGAAAAAGAATCTCTGTTGCTGCGTGCGCTTGGAAGGTTACCCCAGCTTAGAATAGTGGATTTTCTGCTGGACAACAAACCCTTCGACTTCTCCAAGAAGGAGATAATAGAGGAGCTCGGTATGAGCAAAACCACCTTCTACAAGGTATGGAAGGAGCTGGAGGCTCTTGGCATAGTGAAGGTGTCGAGAAAATTTGAAAAACCAGGCTCTACAAAATAAACGAGGAGAATGAGCTGGTTAAGAGCCTCATGAAGATAGAGAGGCTGCTTATTTCGAAAGCTTCAGAAGAGTTGGTTAAAAAAGGCGGTTGCAAAAGCGACAAAATAAGACCTTTATACAAAGTCCAAGAGGGTCTTATTTGTTTTTCTTTTTTTACCGTTACCAATTTCTAAATTAGTAAATATCTTGTTGCCTATTTTGGTCGTTTCTCCTACAATGTTGTAATCCTCCATATCAAATGTTACAATCTCTCCCGGATCTAAATCTATCATGTTACAATTCATAAGGTGTTTGCTAATGGCTTTTCTCCAGAGTTTTCGTATGGATATCCGCTTGAAGCTCTCCCCTTTATATATTACTTTAGGAGTTCCTGTTCTGACGCCGCCTTTCTCATATTCTGCAATAATAAAGCAACTATCTAAATACTTCAGATCGTGTATCGCTCTTTTTGCAATTAGAGATATTGGAGCTGCAAACTTTCTTTGAAGCACAAATAGCATATTTAAATCTATGTTTTTGTGTTTTATTTTGCGAATTAGAAATCTCGGGAGCAGTATCTCTCTGGCAATTTCGTATGTAAATCCTTCATCCAGCTTCCAGTCCACCTGCATGTACTTTTTTGCGCTCTTAGCGACGTGCACTGGATAATCTCTCCCCTCTATGAATTTATAAAAATACGTATGGGCAAGCTCATGAGCCAGGCAAAGTCTCTGTCTGAAGTACGGTAGTGACTCCTTTATAAATATTTCAAATCCTCCCCTTTTTGGCACCAAGCAAGCGTCCACAGCTATTCTGCTTGCAAGTATAACACTGTTTACCCCTCTCCCTTTTATATATGGTGAATCAAAACTGCGAAGTAAAGGAGGTTTTATTTCTCCGGATTCTTTAAGTTCTCTGGCTATATAAGAATAAAGCGCCTCCTTAACTTCAAATATCAGCTCATCCGTGCTGTCCTCGTCTATTTCGTCTGCCACATATTCTCTGTAGAGAGCTGCCCAGATGTTGGTCATCACGATGGAGTCTTCATTAAGAGTATATCAGCTTTACTTTTTGCGGAGCAACATTTCCTCTGCAGTTGTGATCAGGTATCGCAGGCGGCTTATATCGGCTGGCATCGTTTCTGCTGCCATAAGCTCTTTTATCAACTCTTTGCACTCAATTACCTGATCAGCTTCCAAACCCTCAACTAGTGACAGGATATCTCTTCCAATTTCACACTGTATAAGCCACTCTCCAAGTATAGATTTTATGTCTTCTGTTTTATTTCCAACATTTTTATCACAAAATACCTTAAAATTCCACAATCTCTCATGTTTATGTTTGATTATATTGATATCCTCTTTGATGAAATTGAACTGCGATTTTCTTTCTACCATTTCGTGGAGGGGTAGAATATCACCATCAAATTCTACTTCTGTGTGGATCTCATCTTTAGCACCCATTTTAGGAGGAGGTGCGTAAATTATAATACTTCCTGGATCTAATTTTAATTTTTCTTCTAAAAATCTCTCCAAGTCGAATCTTTCATTCCAGTTATTTACCAGTTTATCCACTTCTCTCCTAGTTTCAGCTTTATTTTCGTACTGCCACCTTTCAACATAAAACACTTCGTCATATAGCTCTCTATTCAGGATTTTGTTTGCCATATTCTTAGCAATATATATAAATTTCCGATTTTTATCATCAATTTCTTCATTATTATAATTTGCTATATATTTTAAGAGACTGTCGTCATTCATATCAAATAACATCTCTTCATTTAGTATCTTTGCTTTAAATGCTGCTTCGATCATCTCGATTATCATTGCCGACAATTTTTGCCTGGTATGATGGAAGTATACTTTTTCAGCAATGGAATATCTCAGTCGCATCAGATCTAAAATTGCTGATAGGGTATCATATCTGAGTTTATCACTGTTTGGTTTCGTCAGCTTTATTACCACTTTTTTATCTCCATTATTTACTAAAGTAAAATATGCGAATAATCTCTCATCATACTGTCCAAAAATTCCTGTGAAGTAGATATCTCTCTTCACATAGTCTAACAAGTCTGCGCATATAGTGTTTCCCACGATGTCTGCAATGTACCGCTTCTCGAAGGATGAGGGCAACGTACCGCCTTCTTCATATCGAAGTATTCTCTTCAGATCTTCAATTAACCTGCCAATTTCCCTATTAGAGAACTTCCTGCTCCTTAACGATTCCTCAATGGCTTCGTGTATATTTGATCCTTCTCCCAGCAATCTCTCCATCCTGAATTCATTTTCCCATTGTTTTTCTTTTATTACTCTACCTTCATCCTCTATTAAGTGACCAAACGGAATATGCGCTGCGTCATGCAGAAGAGCGGCTAATCTTGTTAGAACCACATCCCTTGCCATCATCCTATCTGCGTTTTGATATAAGTCAGCGTTTCTCTGTATAGAGGCAATGATTTTCTAAGCCACATAAAGAGTTCCTAGGCAGTGGTCAAATCTCGTATGCTTAGCTCCAGGATATATCAAATGAGTAGGACCCAGCTGATGAATATACCTAAGTCTCTGAAATTCTGGTGTATCTATTATTCTGGTTTCCGTCTCAGTTAGCCAGATGTCTTTATGCACAGGGTCTTTTATGACTTTGTACGGCTGCAGTAAAATTTCCCATTTGTCAGCATATCTTTTCGCAGACATCATATCAGTCTCCGATTTTATATTTCCCCCTTTTTGCTCTGGTTGTGGCTCATATATTAAACTTCCCCCTGCTCTGGAAAGCCCGGATAGTGAAAGCTGTACCATGAAAAAATTAAGGTTTAAAAAGCTTCATGTTCACAGCTGTGAATGAGGAAGCTTTTAAGCTCTCTCCATTTACATGAAAGCAGCGATATCTCGCCAGTCCCAAAGGGACTGGCTTCGATTTCCCTCACACACGTTCGGGAAATTTCTGATAATCCTTGTAGTACTTGCAGCACCGGCATTTACTCTGGACAAAGATCAGAGCTTCGTCACGCCGGAAGCAAAGCTTCCGGGTAACAACGAAAATGCAGGCGCTTCAAGCATTGAGGACAAAGTTGCTCGTGGCACAGCTACGGATGACGAAGGATGCGAAACAGTAATGTTCTTCGACCATGACGAAAACGGCATACTCTGGGAGGAGATAGTAGTGGGTGATTGCAGATTAGTCAATCTCTCCCTTCAGCCCATGCTTTCATCTCTCTATCTAATTCTCCCGAGCTTTTACCGTAAACTTTCTGAAACTTTTGGTCTATGTATTTCCAGCCATAACTATAATCGTTATGATCCGAAATTTTGTAGATTTCTCTGAATTTCTCAACACCGTAGTTTTCTATCAGAAATTTGACAAACCAATATGAATAGTCATATGCCTTCCAATAATCCTTCCCACATGTTTTAGACCCTCTATTACATTCATAGTGGAGGTACGTTGCTTTGGTAAAATTTAAGGAGGATATTTTTGGTTCTCTTTTAAACACTTGATATTTTGATATATAATCCGCAAAGCCTTCCATTAAAGTTTCAAGGCTTAGTAAGGGTCGTTCCCAATAATAAACATCTAATGCATGAACAAATTCATGTGATAATGCTTCAAAATCTCGCGAAGAAAAGGAGTAAGGTTCCCTTGGAGCCACATGGGCAACTATCCTCTCATTATAACTTTTAGCATGTCCTGAACCTGGGATAAAACTCTTCCAATATTTATGCGCTGAATGGTAATTTCCTCTTGTATCCCAAAGGTATACTGTTATATATGATACTGTATCATCCATTCCCATGATTTCTGAGTACGCATTTTTGGTTTCTTTTATGATTTTATAAGCTTCTGCGATATTCACCTGAACCAAGGGTCTCCACGCCACAGTAACATCGCCGTAATCCTCTTTTAGAAACACAAAGTATTTGTCTCCCTCGAATCTGTTCACTTCTACACTACCATAATCAATTTTCCTTCTTCCGGTTTTTCTGGCGAGTTTGTCTATTTCGCTCTCTTTTTCTACTATTCTCGGGTCTGACCACGACGATATATTATTATCTGGTTGGACATCTTTCAGTGAGATTTTTTCATTCAGTTGGCGCTTTCTCAACCTGTCTTCAATATTCAGCAGCAGGGCGAGATACAGAGATGGGGTTAGCTCAGCGTGTTGCGAGGTCTGTAATACCGTTCCGGCTGATGTTTTCTTTGCCCTGAGCCACTCTCTAAGTTCAACGTCCAGCTCCTCTAAGCTTTTGCCGTAAACTTTCTTAAAGAAATTATCTACTGTGAAGTAATCTCTATATATTTTTCCTTTTCCAGCAGAGTAAAGCTCAATAAACTTTTTTTCACCGTATTTTGTGATTAAAAACTCTACAAAAAGCTCAATAAAGTCATAAGGCCCATTCCCACTCCACCCGGCTTTTCCGGTATTTTCAACAAATTCCTTCATAGTGTGGTTAAACCACGGATTTGCCCGCCTGTAAACCTGTTCTTCATACCATCTCACTCTATCTGGAGACCACTCTTCTCGCCAGATCTCAATTCTCACATAGTTTGCAAAACCCTCTCTAAGATAACCAAGCCCCATGCCATATACCTTATCTAAAACGTGGGTTACCTCATGAATTAGGGTTCCCTCTAATCCATTGCCAACATGCGCCATTTTTGCCGGAGCATAACCTCCTGTTATGCTTGGTTTTCCTTCCCTGTAAAGCTCACAGAAATCTCTAAATCTCTCTGCATAAGCAACACATTTTAAAGCGCTGCTATTGTACCAGAGATAAATCATGATGTCCGAAGTATCTCGCGGAGTTGAGATGTTTAGGATTTCTCTGTACTTCGCATGCGTTTTCAGAAAAATTTCTCGTGCCTCTTCCGGACTTCTCACATAGTGATATTTGGGATTTTGCAGATTTGCAAGCTCATAATCCAGAAGTCTCCAAGCCACAGTTACCTCTGGAAATTCTTTTTTGAGAAACACAAAGTACCTATCGCCTTCGAACCTGTTTATCTCCACACCGCCGTAGTCGATTTTCCTCCTGCCCGTCTGCCTCGCCAGCTCGTTTATCCTTTCCTCCTGCTCCCTTATCCTCGTAAGGAGATCTTCCTCTGATAGCTCTGCGAAAGAGCTGCCGTTGAAGTTT
>JALUWC010000257.1 GCA_027019885.1 Geoglobus sp. | reverse complement strand
GTGATTTACATGTCTGCGGCAGAAATCCTGAAGAAGCTTCAAAATCTCCATAGGGAGATTGAATATATTAAAAGGGACATAATAAATATAGAAAAAAAATATCAGCCCAAGCCAAGTCTTTTTGGCAGTGTACCGGCTGGGGATATAACAGAGGGAATGATTGAAGAAGCAAAAAGGAGTTTGTTCAGGACGGAGGATTTATAGTTTGGCTTATGTAATACTCACGCTCTTATATGGTACTTCACAGGAAATAAGCGATTAAGCAGGAAAATTGTAAACGCAATAGATGAAGCCCGCAATAGAGGGGAAATTCTGCTGGTCCCAACCATTGTCCTGGCAGAGGCGCTGTACATAGCCGAAAAAGGAAAGGTTAAGTTTGATTTTGAGAAGATGTACAATATAATCAAAAACGAACCAGAGTTTGTCATTACTGGATTTGATGAAGAAATTTTAGAAGAAACAATAAAAACTGATATTCCTGAGATTCACGACAGGATTATTTTTGCGACAGCAAAATTCTATAATTCTGGAATTATAACTAAAGATAAAGTTATATTGAGATATTCTTGAGCATCTGAGTAAAAATTTAAAAATATAGTAATGACTGAATTTTCACCTTAAAACATAAATTCTATCTTTTATCTTTTCTAAGTCAGGGTTTTTGCAGTTAACATAGGAGTACACAATGGAAATATTATTTTTCCGCAGAAATTCTGTATCGTTGCATGCATTTTCAAAAAATCTCGCTATGGCTCTGTTCCTTTCTTCGGCTTTGGGATTGGGGCCTAAAGATATCGTGGAGTAAACAGGCTTCTCGGCTAACGCGGTGAAGGCTATCGCTTTCCAGGGGTCGATAAGTGCTCGGCCTTCGAGGTTCTCCTTTATCCAGAGAAAATCGTCATACTCCCGCTCGTCTATTATGTGGTAGAAGGGTGTAGATATGAGGTTTTGAAAGGCGAGGATAAATGTGGCAAGGATGAGCAGTACTGAGAGGCCGGGGTTTTTCACCTTGGCTAAAGCAAAGCCGGCGGGCAGGCTCATAAGAAGCATGAGGTAGAGGTAGTTTCGCTCCGGCATAATCAGAAACGTCCACTCCAGACGACGGTAGAGAAAGTTGAGGATGAGCAGCACAGCGGCGGAGTAAACGAATATCACATCCCTCTCATTCTTCTTGAGCAGAAGAAATGAACCGACAACAAAGAGCAGAGACGGAAGCAACCCATATTCGGTAAAAAGGTCAGAAAAATGCACGAAAGTCTTAAAAATTAATACTTCTTCACCTTTACTTTCAATAAATGGGAGGAACTGCGGGATAGAGAGGATAACAGCTGCAAGTATCCATGGAATTATCTTGGGTTCTTTTTCCTTTATTATGTAAATTGCGGAAATTAGGAGTAGTGCAACTCCCGTTGGCGGATGTTCATAGAGAAGAAAGCATAGAAAAATGGAAAAGACAGCTCTGCCTTTAGCGCTTTTATAGAATAAAAGCAGATATATGGAGAGCGGCAAAAAAGTCAAAGCAAGAGAAACGGGAACAAAGAACGCTGGACCGAGAAGGCGAACAGATGTTGGAATCAGAGAAGCAAAAAAGGCAGCATGCAACCCATAACCCAATCTTCTCGCCAGAATATACACAGAGAGAGTTATTAGGGCCGAGATGAGCACAGGAAAATACCTAAAAATAGACTCCCAGCTTAACCCAGAAGTCAATTTTATCTCTGCAAGCAGAAGGATGAAGCCTATCTCCAAGTGACTGTCAAAAACCCTCTCTCCCAGAAAGGGGTCAGGAAAGACTGTACTCTTCTCGTGAATCACAGCATTCGCCAGGGTTATGCGGTCCCACTCATCCCGGTGGAGGGGATATGGGTAGTTGAGGTGGGGGTAAAAAGAAAAGAGAATTGCGACAAGGAGGATGGTGGAGAGAAACGCATACTCTCTCTTATTTTTGTTGTGTTCCATGCAGATTATTTGAGGTATTGCTTAAAAATAGTTGTTGTTACTTTAAATTGTAGGGAGGTATAGAAGTGGAAATACTCGTAACAGGCGGAGCGGGCTATGTTGGAGCCCATGCTGCAAAAGCTCTCAACGAGGCAGGTTACGGAGTCGTTGTTCTGGACAACCTCTCTCAGGGTCATCAGGAGTTTGTTAGGTGGGGCACCTTCTATAAGGGGGACGTGGGCGATGCTGCTCTGCTCAGGAAGATATTCACCACTCATGAGATAAGCGCTGTGATGCACTTTGCCGCTTTAACTGGTAGGAGAGTCTGTGACAGAACCTGCTAAGTATTATGAGAACAATGTA
>JALUWC010000256.1 GCA_027019885.1 Geoglobus sp. | reverse complement strand
CGAAGCTTGTAATACTCTGAAATTAATTCTTCTATGTAATTTCCACCCATTAGCTATCACCTATTTGTTGTATTATGAAGTATAGCATTCCAGCGCCAGAGGACGCCTCCAATGATAGTATTGTATGCCACCTATTTGTACCTTGCGGGCTTGGCTTTCTCTTATCGCAGGGTTGAGGCTTTTTTTTGAGTACAGGAACCTCGCCAGTCTCACGGTAGTGCTTCATCAGCTGCTGAACCCTGCGCCTGGTAACTCCAAACTGCCTCGCCACAAACCCTGTACTGAGACCATAATCCACCACCCGCACCACGATCTTCTCTACATCATCCTGACTCAGCTTCATCAAACGCTCGTGCCTAATACCGCACAAGCGAAATGTTTGGCAGATAACACACAGCCTGCCTTGCGATGTAATCTTGAGCTATAAATGAGCGATGCAGGCGGAGTTTTTGATGATAGATTACATTAATATTACGATATAACCCCCTTGCCATCTGCACACCAAATCTGACAAGAATCTGCACTTACTCATCTTGCTTATCATGATATTTACTCTTTCACCAAAAGTACACCATGATCATTCTCACAATTCAGAACGAATTAAAAAACGAGCCGAAACATTTAAATATGGAAGATATAAACCCTTCCCCGGGGTGAAAAACCATGGGAGCTCCTCTGATTCCTGATCCGAGGAACTTCAAATGGGAGTTGCTTTCTAACGTTTTAAAGATTTTTGATAATCGCAGAGTAAGGAAGGAGTTAAGCAAAGCTGGCATGACTCCTTTGAGAAGAGCATCTTTAATTCTCAGGATAGTAATGATTTCCTTATTTTTCTCCAGAGATGTTACCAGCGTGCTTCGTGACTTAAGGGAGTGTGAGAAGCTTCGTATTTTCGTTAACATTTATGAGGTACCAGATACTGAGCAGGTATACGAGTTTCTCTCCCGGTTCAGCGAGCGCAGCTTTGTCAGCTTTCTCAACGGCGTTCTGAGCGGTGTTTGCTTTTTCGAAGGGCGAGATCTCCTGTGAAAATTGTAGATTCCACCTCTCTGGTTCTGGACTTAAATCTCTTCAGAGAGCAGAAGATAAGCTATAAGTTGGGATATTCTCCAGGCAAGGGTTATTATAAGGGCTACAAACTAATTTTAGTTGTGGAATATCCATCTTTAAAGCCTGTAGCTTTTTATCTACATGAAGGCTCGCAACATGACTCTAAGCTTTTTCTCAGAATTGTTGAAAACCTGAGAATAAGATGGATTTTAAGGAATGGAGATAGGATTATCGCTGACAAAGGCTTCTGCGATGATGAGAACTACTGGAAGTGTGTTATGCTGCACAGGGTTGAGCCGTGTATCTTCCCGAAGAATAACTTGAACGTTAGGCGAGTTAATGGAAGATTCGCCCACCCTTTCCCTGCACTGAAAAATAAGAACCTGAAAAGGCTGTATGATAAGTTGTTTCGCAGATTTGATGCTTTTATTAAGTCATGGGAGAGGTTTAAAACTGTAAGAAGCATTATAGAGGATTTGTTTAAAGTAATGAAGAAAGCGTTGAGCATGGATAAAGTGCATAGATATACTGAGAGATCAATCGCTAAGTTCGTCTCTATGATCGTACTTTTGCTGGGAATAATTATTTCTCTCGGTTTCAATAAAAAGGAGGAACTACAAAAGCTGGCTGAAATGTGATGCATAGAGGGGGGTTAGTTATTTATTCTATGTTTGGCTAAGATCTACTCATCGGGTGATTGAAGTGAAAAGTTCAATCTTCGGCAGGTATGCGAGAGTGAAGAGTTTAGGCAATACTCTGAGCCTGATTCCGAATATTAAGCTAAGGATTGGTGACATAGTGAGAGTTGAGGGCGCTGATCCGGTTTATACCAATTGTTACCTAGTGTATAGGGAGAGGCAGAGGTTTGGCTTGAAAAGGCTACTCCTCGGTGAGATTGAATGGAGCTATCATACTGTGCATCCCGCAGACTTAGAGCCTGTTGAAAGAGACCAGGACTTTACTCCAGATAACAAAATACCAAATGCTTCTGTAATTTCGCTCTTACTTGGAGTAATTTCCATAATTGCTTTCTTTCTAATGACATTTAGGTGAAGCTATGAAAATACGAAAAGCAAACAGGAGAGACCTCCCACTGGTGATAAATATCCTCAGGCGGAACAATCTCCCCAATGAAGGCGCCCCCTCCAGGCTGGATTGCACGTTTATCGCTCACTCCGGAGGAGGTTGTGGTAATTGGAGGAGTGGAGATTCTGGGGAGACACGGGCTGCTCCGCTCCCAGGTGGTGAGGGAG
>JALUWC010000255.1 GCA_027019885.1 Geoglobus sp. | reverse complement strand
GGGATGCCTTTTTCAAAATCGATTTTGATTATCTCCTCCTCTCTCCTCTTCTTTTCTGTCCACTCGTATATCTCCTCAGGTGGAACTGTTGACGGATTTTCAAGCTCCCCGCCTTCAACACTTCTGCTCCATAAGTTTTCATCAATGCTCCATGGCTTGTCCTTTGTGACAGGGATGTCAATTCCGTTCTTGATCGCATAATCTATCTCCCACTCCCTTGTCAGGTTCAGCTCCCTCATCGGGGCGATCACTTTGAAATCATACTCGTAGAAGATGTTGTCAAACCTGAGCTGGTCGTTCCCTTTGCCAGTTGCACCATGAGCCACAGCATCGGCATTCTCCTTCACTGCAATTTCGGCAACCTTTCTCGCTATTAGGGGTCTTGCAAGGGCTGTTCCAAGCACATATCCCTCATAATCTCCATTTGCCTTGATGAGCATGAAGAGCATGTCAACAAACTCGCTTACTGCATCAACCGTGTAATGTTTGTCAGCATACTTCCTTCCTCTCTCCTCAGCCTTCTTCAGCTCCTCTTCAGGCTGTCCAACGTTGACCGTAACAGTAATAACTTCCTTGAATCCGTATCTTTCTTTCAGCAGAGGTATGCAGACAGTTGTGTCAAGTCCGCCAGAGTAGCAGAGTACAACCTTGCTCATGAGCTGAAGGAACGATGGGGATGTATAAAGGGTTTTTGGAGACTGGTTCAGGGATATTTTGGAAATGGTTGGAATTCTATTCAGGCACTATCGAAACAGCTTACAAAATTCGGATTCATCAGGTTTTTGAGAAAGTATAGTGATGTGCTCGATCGATAAAGGTGTTTCTACAAAAATAAAACTTCCACATCCTTTATTTTCTCGAAATCTCTGTCCATTGTAATAACAGTCAATCCGTAATGTTTCGCTACACTGTACTGATAAGCGTCATCAAAATCCAAATTCAGGCTTTTTCCGATATTTACGACCTCCCCATAGAACTCAAGTGGTAAAGATAGGAGTTTGATGTTGGACATGATGTCTTCGACAAATTTCCTGAAAATTTCCTCTTTACCGTATTTGAAGAGGATTACACCGATGGAGTGCAAGGAAAAGTCTGTTATGTTGAGATTCCCAATGTTGTCATCCAAAAACTTCTTGCAGTCCTCTTTTCTTTCCTGTTGCAAGAGAATTTCCAGAAATATGTTTGTATCGATTAAAAACATTCATCTCCACTCCAGAGCTTTATGCTGCAATTCAACAGATGTGAATTTCTCTTTTACCTCTGCCAGCCCTCCTTCCCAATCAAACCTGAACTTTCTTGCTCCAGCTTCTTTATTTCTGTATTTTTTGATCAAAAACTCTATGTAATCCAAAACTTCTTTCCTCAAATCTTCAGGAAGCTCCCGTATTTTCAGCTCAATTTCCTTTTCGTACATGATTTTTTGCCTCCTTAGTATCCTATTCTGTTTTTTATCCTATTTTAAAAAGATGTCGCTCAACGTGTTGCGGACATACGGCTACGCTTCGCTACGCCCAAATTCGGCTTCGCCGAACTTCGCATGTCCGCTGTTAGGCGACGTGCCTCTAAAGCTCACAGTTCCACTCTCCATTTACCGTCCTCTGTTTTCGATAGAACTGATTTTTCTCCAAGGTTACTAATCACCTGCTGTAAGTCCTTACTATTTATTGAACATAAACCTTGTTTGTTGTAAACGCAATTGAATTTGAGATTTAAACATTTTTTATTACTTATTCTATGGAGAAGCTGATTTTCAGTAAATTTTTCAATCCCTTCTTTTTTTAAAGATAGTGCTTCGTAATAACAACATACTTCTCCGTTCTTTAGATTTAGCTTTGCAATACTTCGACCAATAACTCCTAGCGATGATAAGAATGCCGACGTAACACCTTTGGTAACAAAGATATCTAGTAATAAGCCAATCGTCATCCAGGTTGTCTTCTTCACATTAATGAAATAATAAATCTTAGGAATGAGAAACGAAATTACACCCGGTGGAGCTGATGGAAATTCTATCTGCTTCTTAAAATATTCGAGAGGGGAACTTTTTGATTCGATAAAATTTTCTATAAATTCCAAAAACTCATCATTTATATGATCTACACGAATATCAAAATCTCTTGCGATCTTTTGTTTTAATTTTTCCTTATCTACCCTATACAGATATATTCTGTCTATCATTTCCCTCATTTCCTCCAAGCATGTCGTCTAACGGTTGGCAGGTATCTGAAGTCCTGAACGACAGCGAAGGATTTGGGCGAAGGCGTAAGCCGAAGCCAGATACCCGCTTGTTATACGCCTGTGCCTTGCCACTACT
>JALUWC010000254.1 GCA_027019885.1 Geoglobus sp. | reverse complement strand
CTCAAGGGCTGATACCAGAGCCTTGACTCTTGCATCGTTCACCTCAACGCCTGCAGCCTCAAGCACTGCCCTAACACCATCCTCTGAAATCTCCTTCCCGGCAGAGTGCAGCAACAATGCAGCATATACATACTCCATTTTCATCACCTCATCAGATTAACCAAACAAAGCTCCAAGACCTTCGAAAGCTGATTCCTCACTCTTTTCTTCCTCCTCTTTCTCTCCCTCTTCTCTCTCTTCCTTCTCCTCTTTCTCTTCAGTTACAACCTGCTGAACCTGAGCTACATCACCTATTCTGCTCCTGAGATCGTCATCCAAGGCTTCATCTCCGATAAGCGATGCAACTGCAAGCATCTCACTGTAGGCCTTTGATATGAGATCACCCGTAACCTCTTTCTCAAAGATTACAGCATTTATTGCCAAGCTCTTTGCATCCATGAATGCCTTCTGAATGAGAATTTCCGCTGTCTCCTCAGTAACGTAGGCTGAATTGACCGCCAGATTGAGAGCTCTGCTTGCAGCCTCAACAAAGTCCTCGAACACCTTTGCCTCATCAATTGCGAGATCGCCTGGTGTGAAGAGAATCCCGTTCTCCATCAATGCCTTGGTTTCAAGACCTATGTGGATTGGCTTTATTTCCAGCAGATTCAATGCCCTCGCCACATCAGGCTTAACGATCTCTCCAGCCTTTACAACTGTCACGGTGTTTTTAACAACAATTTTCCCCTTCTCAATTGCTGCGGGAATCCCACCTGCCTGAATTTCTCCAAGAATCGGGCCCGGAGGGAAATTTGTTGGACCCGCTTCAACAACAACATCAACGGGGGAAACCTGATTGGGCTTTAAAGGAGACGGTTCTTTTGTGCCTTCAAGCTTTTTGAAGAGCTTGAAGGGGTTGAGCTTTGAAGCGACAACAACAACCTGATCTTCAATATAATCCTCAAGCTTATTGAAATCCCCGCCAAGGGACTCAAGAGCAAGTCTGAGCAGGGTGTTCTTCACAACTCTGAGCCTGACCTCTTTCTTCATCTCCCTCCTTATGCTCTGGAACTGTGATGAGGGAACACCCCTGAAATTGGCTATGCCAACGACAGGGTACTCCTGAAACATTCTTTTCAGCTCTTCCACAGCCTCTATCTTCCACTGCGGAACCCTACCCCTTACGGAAGACATATCATATCACCCTCACTGCAGGACCCATCGTTGTCTTCACATACACCGACTTAACAACCTGCTGGGCATTCTCGTATTTGCTTTCAACAGCCTTGAGTATTTCAATGGCATTCTCAGCTACATCTGAAGGATCCATGTCTCTCGTCCCAATCGGAGCGTGGAATGTAAGCTTGTCCCTCGTTCTCACCCTTACTGAGTTCCTGAGCCTGTTTATGAATGGAGCTGGATCGGATCCAGGAGGAATTGGCTGCGGCATCTTTCCTCTTGGGCCAAGAACCGGTCCGAGCTTTTTACCTATCTCGGGCATTAAAGGCGCCTCTGCAACAAAAAAGTGAATTCTGTTGACGAGCTTTCTTGCCTCCCTTTTGTTCTTTGCAAGCTCGTCTATGTCTTCAGGTGAAATCACGGCATCAGCCCCTGCATCTTTCGCCTTTAAAGCAGTCTCCCCTCTTGCAAAAACTCCCACTCTCTTCTCCTTACCGAGACCTTTTGGAAGCGTCACGAGCTGATCGATTCTGTTTTCAGGTTTTTTCATGTCTATGTTCCTCAGATTTACTGCAATTTCAACACTCTCTCTGAATTTCCTTTCCTTTGACTTCTTCACAGCCTCCTTTACCTTCTCCTCAAGCAATTCCTTACCAATCAGCATTTCATCACCCCGTAGTGCTGCGGCATACGCCTCCTACGGACGCAGGCCAGATTATGAAGCAAGAGTTTAAAAGAGGGTTTAAAATATTTTCTCCGGGACATCTCTAATTATTTTATTATTGAAATATTAAGTCTGATAAAGTCTACCAAGAAAAAACAGGTAATTTGCGGAAATGGCGAAAAATGGTCTGAAAATTCTTGAATAATCCAAAAGATATCGATAATTTCTGTTTGTTTTTAAAAATGGAGTCAGATTCTGATTACATTTTGCGAAAACTTTAAAAATCAATAGTCATTATCAGTTTGTCAGTCTTAGAATCCAGTTTAAAATTGCTTATCGGCTCTGAATATGCACTTAACGAGGTGATAAAAATGGCAAAAGAATGTAAGGGTGATGAAGATGATCGTAGGGAAGCATATTATTGCAGAGCTTTACGGAGTGCCAAAGGAGTTGATATCTCATGAGGATGAGGTAAGAGAGATAGTGGAAAGCGTGGTGAGAGATGCTGGTCTGACAAAAGTCGGATCAAACTACAAACAGTTTGAACCTCACGGTGTTACAGGAGTTGTTTTGATCGCTGAAAGCCACATCTCACTTCACACATGGCCTGAATACGGTCTTGTGAATCTTGATATTTTTACTTGCGGTGACACGAGAAAAACGGACAGAGCTTTTGAGCTGTTTCTCGAAAGATTCAATCCTGAGTCATACAGGCATTACGTGCTCGACAGAGGCTGAATAATGAAAAGAAGGATCATAAACCAGATCATACAGTTCCTTACGTCAGGGGAAACCTCAGTTTACAGACTGATTGATGCTCAGGATTCAAGCCTTCCGGAGTTTTTGGAAGTACTTGATGAACTTGTATCGGATAGGGTTATCACTCTCGAAAACGGGAAGGTCAGGCTCAGCGATAAAGGAGAAGAAATCGCCAAGGAACTCGGAGCTGTGAATGCTGAAGTCAGATGTGTATGCTGCGATGGAACTGGATACGGTATTGCAAAGGAGTTTGAGGAGATTCTGGCAAGGTACAAAGAGATTGCAAAGGAAAGACCTGAAACCTGCGAGATGTATGACCAGGGATTTCTCGGTGCTGAGGATGTTTTGAGAAGGGTTGAGTTCATGTATGAGAGGGGAGACCTTCTCAACTCGGAGATATTTGTGGTTGGAGATGATGATCTCTTCAGCATTGCCTCAACCCTGACCGGAATGCCCAAGGAAGTGAGCGTCATCGACATAGACGACAGGCTCATAGACTTTATAAACTCTGTTGCTGAAGAGCTCTCCCTTCCTGTTGAGGCTGAAGTGTGTGATGCTCAGGAAGAGCTGCCAGAAAAATTCAGGGGGAAGTATGATGTTTTTGTGACAGATCCAGTGGAGACAGTTCCCGGATTAAAGTTATTTCTGAGCAGGGGTGTCTCAGCCCTGAAGGGAGAGGGGTGTTCTGGTTATTTCGGTCTCACCACCCTTGAGGCATCGAGAAAGAAGTGGTATGAAATTCAGAGGATACTCCATGACATGGGGTTTGTTGTGACAGATCTGAGAAGGAAGTTCAGCGTCTATCCAGAGGAGGAGAAGAACTTTTTCAGGTATCAGGAAAAACTTCCGATAGTGAGGAGGATTGGAGCCAGAATAGACTACAATTTCTACACGTCATCGTTTTACAGAATTGAGGCTGTGCGAACTCCAGAACCTGCAGTGAAAGGAAGAATGGTTCTCGATGAAGCCGTTTACAAGGATTCTGAAAGCTGGGCAACCCCGTACTGAAACCTATTAATTCTGGAAAGATATATTTATTGGCTCGAATCATTTTCGGTGGGGGATACTGTGACTTACGGTGGGGAAGGTACATTCAGGGGTTATCTGATTTCTGCCTGGAAGGTGACCTTCCCCGCACTCCTGATAAGCCTCGGAATAAATTTTGTCTCAGGTGCATTTCTTGGGAAGTATTTTGACAAACTCATGCTGACTTATCCCGTTATTTTGATAGTCCTGCCGGGATTGATGGATCTCAGAGGTAACATATTTGGGTCTCTTGCATCGCGTTTTACAACTTCACTGTTTTTGGGAGAGATGGAACCGAGCTTGAAAGAGAGAAAAGTTGGTGAAAGCGTGTATCTGAGTGTTGTTCTATCAATCCTACCCATATTTCTCCTCTGGATTGTTGGTACTTTGAAAACAGGGCACATTAAGATGGCCTTCTTCACATTACTCATTCTGTTTGTGTCAACTGTCTTTATAAGCCTGTTTCTTGGATATTCCACGGCAATAATCACGATACTTCCATTCAGAAAAGGTCTCGACCCGGATTCAATCGCCACTCCATTGGTTACATCGATGTCTGACCTCCTCACCATCCCGATTTTGATTCTCTTCATTCTCATTTACGAAAGCCACAGGACATCTTTTTTCCTGCTTTTCTTTCTATCACTTGCCATTGTTTTTGGGATGATCAGGCTTTACAGGGCAGATAAACGGACTTTATTGGAGCTGTCAGGTATCCTGATTGTTTTGGCAGCCATGGAATCGATTTCAGGAGGTGTTCTTGAAACATACAGTGAGGTAATCCACCGATCAGTCATAATTAGTGTTGTGTATCCACCTCTTCTTGGAAGTCTCGGAAATTATGGTGTGGTTGTTGCAGCAAAAACTTCTACGAAACTTCACTTGGGGTATTCTGAGGGTTTTTTTGACAGAACCACCATCAAGGACATTGCTGCACTAACTACAACTGGCTTGGCAATTTCCACCATGATACTCGCCGGTGGGTACCTGATCTCAGTAAAACTGCTTGGAAAGAATGTGATGTTCTATCCGCTCTTCATACCACTTTACATCGTGATCATGGCGGTGGTCATGCTGATTTCTGCTTTTCTTGCCAATATTTTCCACAAATTTGGTTTAGACCCTGACAATGTGTCGATTCCATCCATCACAACAATAACAGACTTAATTGGAACGGTTTTTGCTGTTATTGTTGCAGGGATGATCATGTAAGCTTGCATATCCTGAAAATCTCCAGTTTCAATTCGCAATTTGAAAAGAAAAGTTTAAATTCCGAAACAACCAATTCTAAAATGGTGATTAAAATGTCCGAGGAAAAGGTATTTGAGGTTCTTAAAAACGCAGGAAAGCCACTCAGGACAAAGGAAATAGCTGAACTTGCAGGAATGGATAGCAAAGAGGTTGGGAAAATAATAAACAGGCTTAAAAAAGAGGGTAAGGTTAAAAGCCCAAAGAGATGCTACTACTCTGTTTAATCCTAATTTTTTCGGGAAAAGCTTGTTAAATCTACCTTTGGAATTTTTGTTGTGGGCATGAGAAATATTTTTCCAAGAATGCACGGTGCGACCTCTATATGGCTATCATCGGTCATTCTCTCTGCTCCATGGCTCAATCTTTCTGAAGCAATTGCCTCTCTTGCAGTAATACTCGCAGTTGGAAGCGGACACAGAGTCATATTCGTGAAGAAAGCAGAGAAGGTAGATTATATTGTACTTGTATTTGCTGCGGCTCTCATCTCATATACTGCGATCGATAACCAACTAATACTCTTTTATGCTATACCTTTCATCCTCTCTCTAATTTTCAGAAGTGATTTCAGGAAGTACGTGATCTTTTCCTCAGTTTTGACCGCTCTTCCGTCTGCATACATGCCATACTTTGAATACCAGATCCTTTTTGTGTCCTTTGCTCTTTCCTATGTTCTTATTGCCGATTCCATCATATACAGTGATAGAAGGTCTGCTTTTGCTGCTTTTCTTATTTTCATTCCAGCTTCAGTGCTGATAAATCCCATTTTTACCATTTTTTCATTTGCACTTGCAGTTCCACTATTAGCAAGGTTCAGGACAAAAACTCTCGGGCTCTATCTCCTTGCAACTCTGATTATTTTTACCTTAGTTGAATTATTAATAATTTATCATTATTTTTAAAATATGTGACAT
>JALUWC010000253.1 GCA_027019885.1 Geoglobus sp. | reverse complement strand
CAGGCGCGAAAAGCCCCACCCACTCAAAATTATTTGTAGTAGAAAAAAGTTTTAGGATTCGACGCAATTCATCCCGCAAGCTGAAGCTTGGAGATTTCTTGCTGATTATTGGTTAAAATCCTAATAATTTCGGGAAAATAAAATTATTCAACAGGGTTCGCCGGGTTTTCATGAGCAGGAACGAAATCGTTAGCGAACACGAATCTGTGAACAGAATGTATCAGCTTGTGAGCGAGCTTGGAATTACAAACATAGCTGACAGATACAGAACTCAGGAGAAGGGGAGATGTCCCTACTGCATGAAGGGGCTGAGCTGCCAGCTCTGCAGTATGGGGCCGTGCAGAATAGGGAATGGAAAGGAATACGGTGCATGTGGAATTGATGCTGCAGGAATGGTTGTAAGAAATTTTGTTCACCTGAACATGCTCGGGACGGAGGCATACACGTACCATGCAATCGAGGCTGCAAAGACCCTTAAGGCGACTGGAGAGGGAAAATCGCCCTTTGAGATAAAAGAACCTGAAAAACTCAGGTGGTTTGCGGATCAGCTTGGAATTGAAGGAGATAGCACTGAGGCTCTTGCGGTTAAGGTTGCAGAATTCATAATTTCAGACCTCAGTTCTCATGAGCCAAGCAAGCTCGTTCTAACTTTCGCTCCAAAAAAGAGGAAGGAGCTCTGGCAGAAGCTCGGATTAATTCCTGATGGTGTGTTTCAGGAGCTGCTCAACCCTGAAAAATGGGGCTCATGACTCCAGCACGGTTGCAATGGCGAAGGAGCTGATAAAGAGAGACATCCTTGTGCTCTCGATGGGATGCGGGAATGCTACACTTCAGCAGTCCGGTCTCACATCAATGTCTGCTGTTGAACTGGCTGGAGATAAGCTGAGAGAGCTTTGCTCAGAGCTTGGCATTCCACCCGTTCTGAGCTTTGGCACGTGCACGGATACAGGGAGGGCTGCATACCTCCTGAAGGTTCTTGCAGACCATCTTGATGCTGACATACCGGATCTTCCGGTTGTGGTAACTGCCCCGGAGTACATGGAGCAGAAGGCGACCATAGACGCCGTCTTTGCAGTTGCATATGGATTAACTGTCCACGTCTCACCTGCACCTCCAATAACAGGGAGCGAAGAAGCTGTCAGGCTCTTTACAGAAGATGTTGAGAGAATAACGGGCGGAAAGGTTGTTGTTGAGGAGGACATGAAAGAAGCTGCAGAAATTCTGGAGAGAATTTTGCTTGAAAAGAGGGAAAGGCTGATGACTACGGAAGAAATCCGTAAATTTCACGTATCTGCTTAATCAAAACTCTTTCCACCTTTTTTATTTCTTTCCTGTCAATGCTGCTGCCGTAAGGACAAAAATCGTGAATTGTAGCTTTTCCTGTATCAATATCATAGACGACCGGATACAGTCGGCAGCCCAAAGGTCTGTAAGCGTAAACCCCACACATCCCATCTCTTAGAAAGAAGCATTTGCCTTCAACATTTTTGAGCACTCTGATTCCATCAACCACCATGCTGAACTCATCTCTTCGATATCCAAGCCTCTCAAGCCTCCATATATCTTCCTCACTCAGCTGCATCTCTGTTTCCCTGCAACACTCGTGACAGCCTCTTTCGAGACATCCAACCCTGATGTCCATTACAGTTCCCTCAGGAATTCAGGTATGCTTTTTCTGCTCTTTTTCGCAAGCTTTTCCAGTATTGAGTAGGTTTTTGTTGAGTACTGGATTGCTTTTTTCTCCTTGTAGGCTACCTCTACTGGAATGAACTTTCTTGCAAGCTCTCTCAGGAAATACTTTCTTGTCACCGTCCCTCCCTCTCTTCTGACCTTCAGGTTTGCGGGTATGGAGAGTGCGGACTCTATTATGTCAAAATGCAAGAAAGGCGTGATCATTTTCATCTGGAGATGGTATGAGATCTTTGTATCTCTGATAAGATTATTTTGACCGAGATTTCTCACATCCTCAACAATAGCTTTCTCCAGATTTTTTCCGACAACATTCTCGTATCTCTTGTATCCTCCAAAAAGCTCGTCTGCACCCTGTCCGAATATAACCTCATTAAAACCGAGATTTTTTGCGAATTTGATTGCGAGATATATCGGGATTGCGATGGATACCTGCAACGGGTTTGTTGTTTCGATGGCATTGACAATGTTTCTTAACTCCTCTGCAACAACTTCTTCGTCAAACTCAAATATTTCCACGTCCTTTCCAATTTTTCTTGCCGAGTCCTCTATTCTCTCCCTCTCATCCTTAGATGCCGTTACTGCTATGAGTGGGACATCGTAAAAGGCTGCTAAAAGCGATGAGTCAACTCCTCCTGAAAAGCTTATGCATGCGTTCCCTACCTTCACACTCTTCAATGAGCTGATTATTCTCTCTTCCACATCCCTGCGATCAAATTCCTGTTTCTTGAAAACATCGGAGAAATCTGTGAGGCTCTGCTTGATTATCTCCCCATCATACCCGATTTCGACGTATTCTCCGGGCATAACCTCTAAATGATTTTCAACAAATTTGCGGAATGAAGAGATCTCAAGCCTGTTGTTGTAGTAAACAGGTTTTGAGCCGAGCACATCCCTTGCCATGACAACCTTTGATGGTTTGAATGAGACAAGATAGAACAACCCCCTGTATGTTGATGGCAGATCAGATGACACTCTTGGTTTGTCGAGGCCATCGTAGAATGTGAGATCCCTTTTTTGAGAGGGGAACTCCACCTCAACACTGATGTTTTTTATCTTTCCATCTTCTATTGCAGGCTGTACAGTTATAGACATCCTTTCGATATTCTGCACTAACCATTTAAAACATTTTAGCCTGTATCTCTCGGAAGATCTGAGAGATGGATTGTTACTTTTTTAAATTTAAATGCATGGTCAGATGATGGATTGTTTCCATTCCAGAGTATTTACAATCTGCTTTGGAAGTGAACGGGATCTTGAACAGTTAGGAGCGTTTATCAGAGGATTTCCAGTTGAAATGATGGTTGGGGTGTTGATTAACCTTAAATGCATTTTTTCGAAAGGTATTTATTACGGCAAACTGTGTTTTTTTCTGAAAATAAGGGGTGGATGGGCTATGGAAAGGAAAATCAGGGTTCTTATTGCCAAACCCGGGCTCGATGGTCATGATAGGGGTGCTAAGGTTATTGCAAGAGCTCTGAGGGATGCTGGGTTTGAAGTGATATATACAGGCATAAGGAGAACACCTGCAGAGATAGCAGAAACAGCATTGCAGGAGGATGTTGATGTTCTCGGGTTGAGTATTTTAAGCGGAGCGCATCTTGAACTCATACCGTCAATTATTGATGAGCTGAAGGCAAGGGGCATAGATCCCAGAAAAGACCTGCTTGTTGTTGTGGGAGGTATAATTCCTGCAGAAGATATATCAAAGCTGAAAAAAATAGGTGTTGCCGAGGTTTTCGTTCCGGGCACACCCATGCATGAGATTATTGAATTCATAAAGGGTAATGCTGGAAAGAAGGTGGTTGCATGATAAAGAAGATAGACCATATTGGAATAGCTGTTGGCGATCTTGAGTCTGCTGTGGAGCAGTATAAAAAGCTCGGTTTTGAGGTAAAGGAGATTGAGGAAGTTGAAGAGCAGAAGGTGAGAGTTGCAATGTTACCTGCTGGCGAGAGCAAGATTGAGCTCATTCAGGCAACATCCGATGACAGCCCAGTTGCCAAGTTCATCGAGAAAAAAGGGGAGGGCATTCACCACATTGCCGTGAACGTTGAGAATATTGAAACGGCTTTGAAAAATGCAAAGGGGAATGGACTTCAGCTTATTGATGAGGAACCCAGAATTGGAGCTGGAGGTAAGAAAATAGCATTCGTCCATCCAAAGAGCACAAAGGGAGTGCTTCTTGAGTTTGTGGAGGGATAGAATTGAGAAAGGAACTGATTGAAGAGCTATACAAAAAGAGAGAGAAAATAAAACAGATGGGTGGTGAGAAGAGGATAGAGAGGCAGCATGATGCTGGAAAGCTGACAGCAAGAGAGAGAATAGAACTCCTCCTCGATCCGGGAACCTTTGTTGAGATAAATCCATTTGTCGAAAAGAGGAACACTGATTTTGGGCTTGATAAAGTCAACCTTCCTGCAGATGGTGTTGTAACCGGTTATGGCACGATAGATGGAAGGCCTGTTGCAGTTTTCGCTCAGGATTTTACTGTTATGGGTGGGAGCCTTGGAGAGATGCACGGATTCAAGATAGCATACCTTCTTGACTTTGCCATGAAGGTTGGTATGCCTGTTATAGGGCTGAACGACTCTGGAGGGGCGAGAATTCAGGAGGGTGTTGATGCTCTGAAGGGGTATGGAGACATATTTTACAGAAACACCCTCGCAAGTGGGGTGATACCCCAGATAAGCGTAATACTCGGTCCCTGTGCTGGAGGAGCTGTTTACAGCCCTGCTATTGGAGACTTCATTGTCATGACAAAGAACATGGGATGCTACATGTTCATAACGGGCCCCAATGTTATCAAGACGGTAACGGGTGAGGATGTAACACCGCAAGAGCTTGGAGGCTGGGAGGCTCATGCTGTGAAGAGCGGAAATGCCCATCTTGTTGCTGAAGATGACGAAGATGCGATGATGCTTGTTAGAAAGCTTATCGGCTATCTCCCTCTCAACAACCTTGAAGACCCACCGGCCATTGAAACCCAGGACAATCCTGCAAGGACGACGCCTGAGATATATGAG
>JALUWC010000252.1 GCA_027019885.1 Geoglobus sp. | reverse complement strand
ATAGGGATAACAATCGATAAAACCAACAAGTTAATAATCTGCCAACGCATAGCACATCGTAAGGATATTTATAGAATATTTCCATAAATCACATAACAGCCTATTCCAGCAGACGGCTGATAGCCGCAGAAATTGGCGTTAGTGTGAAAAAAGGATGGATCATGCCAAAATGGTACGGTGGAAGCACACTTAATCCTGACGAAACGGAAAAACCCGAAAATCAGTGGATAGCACAAATTAACAGGGTAAGACGATGGTATGATCGTGTCTTGGCGTTGAAAAGCAAAAGTGAAAATGAACCGTTGACGGCGTATGACTTTGATACGCTTATTGCTTTCTTTCAAAATTGTTATCATCTTAGAGATTGGCTCGAATCAGCGAGGCCCGAATTGAAAAATGACATCAAGATATTGTTTGAGAACAACTTTGAGATGCAAGGTTGTCGCGATATTTGTCATGGTTTCAAGCACAAGGATTTAAAAAGGCCATCTCTCGACGCCGATTTTAATCTTTATAGAGAATATGACCATTTTGCCGCCGAGGCTGATCCAAGAAAAAATCCAGAAATATACAATGTGGTATTTGCTAACGGTGATGATATTAGGAAATATAATGTTTTTGATTTCGCAGACAAGTGTGTTGAGATTTGGATCGATTTTCTCCAGAACCGGCTTGTTGCGCATCATTGACACTACACGCTAACAAGTCGCTCAACACCGATGTTCATTACGCTCCGCTTCATTCGCACGGGTTAGCTTAGCGTTCCCCGGACGCTGCGCGTCCGGGGAACGTGGCCGCGAGCTTTTTTCGAATTCAGCTCACGGTCACGTTATGCTTCTTAAAATGAAGAATCGATGAAATTGCCAATCGTATGTTCACAATGCATGATTGATGATATCAGCTCAGCAAGACCAATTGCCGCGATTGAGTTTCGCGATGATGGAAGATATGAAGTAACGTGCCCAAAAGGACATAAATCGGTAACGATTTTGCAGCAACAAAAGTTTGAGGTGCTATTTGATATCGGCGCATATGCGATCGTGGATGGTTACTATAGGGAGGCAGTCTCTTCTTTTACATCTAGCCTTGAGCGGTTTTATGAGTTCTTCGTCAAGGCCGTACTGCTTAACAAAGGAATAGGAGAGTAAGTCTTCGAACAAACTTGGAAGCTTGTCGCAAGTCAGTCTGAACGGCAACTAGGTGCATTCATATTTATATATACAACAGAGTTCGGGATGCCACCAAAACTGTTGAGTAATCGTAAAGTGAAATTTAGAAACGAAGTTGTTCACAAAGGTAAAATCCCTAGTCGTCAGGAGGCGTTAGATTACGGGCAAGCAGTACTAGATGTAGTACGTCCAATCCTTAAACAAGTCAAGAAAAAATACCCGGAAGGCGTACGGAAAACAGTGTTCCAGCATCTAAATGAATGTCGCGCAAGCGAGGACAACAAGCGACATATCTCAACTATGTCGATAGGAACAATCCTAAATTTGTCGATAGTAGATCCAGGTCATAATGATCGATCTCTTGAGGAATCGCTTGCCAGTTTGATAAGGCGGGAATAAAATGGGCATAACAAGCCCATACAGCCGACTCGCTAACCGCTCGCGGCCACGTTATGCTAAAATAAATAAAAACAAAGAGGATGACATTTGAAAATAAGAGAGATTATCTGGCTGGAGGATATACTTGAAAAACTTGAAAGAAAGCACAATGTCAGAAAGAACGAGGTGATTGAAGTGCTGGAAAACAAACCAAAATTTCGCTTTGTTGAAAAAGGACACCATAAAGGTGAAAATGTGTATGCAGCACTTGGCCAAACTTTTGATGGGCGGCACTTAATAGTATTTTTTGTGTATAAAAGAAATGGTAGAGCATTAGTAATATCAGCAAGAGATATGACTAATTCGGAAAGGAGATTATATGGGAAAAAATAAGACATCAGTTTCAAAAAAATCTTCATATCAGGAGATAGGAGAATTTTGGGATACTCATGATTTATCTGAGTTCTGGGAGCAGACGAGAGCAGCAAGGTTTGAAGTTGATATACAGACACAGCGCATATACTATCCCGTTGATTGTAAGTTATCAGAGAGGATTTTAGAACTTGCCAAGAAACGGGGTGTATCTGCTGAAACACTTATAAATTTATGGCTTTCTGAAAAATTAAAACAAGAAAAACAAATAGCCTAACACTTATAAGGCCTCCTCATGTCAAGGACAAAAAGGGCCGTAAACGGAAATCCGATAAATAATCTTTTCCGCATCTACGTGGCGATACACTCAGCTGATTAATCTATTCTGTCTTGGTTTCTGTT
>JALUWC010000251.1 GCA_027019885.1 Geoglobus sp. | reverse complement strand
ATTGGAATCACTCTACAAGAAAGTAGAATTAGTATGCACCCTCCCCAAGTATGATAAGGTGTATTCATTTAAAGTAGACCTTGAAAAAAATAATATTGAATTTAACGAAGTATAAAAATGGAGCAAAAAGGTGATCAAAAATGCTCAAAAACGTATTCACAGTCAAGCTTGGCGAACTGGCTGAGGTGCCGGGCAGCCCATACTCATACTGGGCTCCCAAGTCTTTGAGGGAGTTATTTCAGAAGTATCCACCGCTTGATAGAGATGTTGCCGGGCAGAAGGATAAGCCGAAGATTGCTGATGTTAAGGTTGGTTTGCAAACGAGTGATGAGATGCGATTTACTCGATTCTGGTGGGAAGTGTATGTTGAGAATATTGCAACAACTAAAGATGAAACCCAATATAAGATATGGGTACCATTCGCAAAAGGGGGTGGAGTTTTTTACCAAGATATTCAAGTTGTTGTTAATTGGCATAATAACGGAAAAGAAATTAGGATGTATCCAAATGCATATATCAGAAACGAGGAATACTACTTCATTGAGGGTTTGGCATGGTTAGATAAATTATCTTGGGTTGATTTTGGCACTTTTCAAAAATTGAAGGTGTATTACTTTCCTAATGGTTGTATATTTGCTCAAGGTTATCACGCTGCTTTTACTGAAAATTCCGATAAATGGATACTTCTGTCATGGTTAAGATCAGATATTGTCGGTATTCTTTATTTCTTACTTGATCCAAATATCCAGCATATTAAAGTTGGAAATATGGCTCTACTCCCACTCAATCCAAAAATATTCGAAAATCGAAAACTCTCCTCACTCGCTAAAGAAGCCTACTGGCTCCTCCGCGAATGGGACACGGGCAACGAAATCTCAACTCAGTTCATCATGCCATGGATTTTGCAGGTCTGGAGAGGCTTCGACAGAAACTGGAGACCTGTAACTGGACACCCCCTCGCAAGAGACTTCGAATGGAGTGATTTTGAATCGGCAAAAGAAATCAGGGGAGAAGGCAAGAAATGGAACGGTGAAGTAAGTCTAATCGCTTTAGCAAACGAATGCGTTGAAAGGGAGAAAAAGCTCAGAAAGCGAATAGAAGAAATCCAAAATGCCATTGATGAAGAAGTCTACCAACTCTACGGCATCTCAGAGGAGGACAGGAAGCTGATCGAAGAAGAGCTTTCCGGTGTAGGAATCGAGGAACCTGAATCCGATGGGGATAAATCCAAGTCCAAAGAGGCAGAAGAAGAACAGTACGACATCATGCCAGTAGAAGAACACATCCAAAGACTCCTCTCCTATTACGCCCTCGAAGTCATGAGAGAGGATGCTGATGGCATTGTTCCAGCGAACGACATGTTCATAGAAGGCAGAAAAGAGCCTGGCTTGGCTACAAGGGTGATAGAAAAGCTGAAGCATGAGTTTGGAGAGGAGAAACTCCACAGAATAGAGAATGAAATAAACCAGATTTTGGGCATGAGCATCGAAGAATGGTTCAATAAGGAATTCTTCAACTATCACACAACTCTGTATCGCTTAAGACCAGTAATCTGGCAGCTTTCAAGTGAAAAATTCAAACTGGGAAAGGGAAATCCAGTGTTCTCCTGCTTTATCTACTGGCATAAGCTGGACGAAGATACGATACCAAAGGTGAGGCAACTTTACCTAAAACCAATCTTAACTGCTGCTAAAGCCGATGTTGATAGCCTCAGCGGTGAAATCTACAAAGCTGAGGGCAGAGATAAAGCGAAGCTTGAAAAAAGACTCGAAGATGCGAATAAAATCTACGAAGAGCTCAAGCTGTTTGATGAGTCCCTCGAATCACTCCTTAAACCCCACAGCCTTAAGGTTTCCAGCAGGAGTGAATGGGTTAAAGAAAAAGTCGATGAGATAGTTGCAAATGGATATAAGCCAAACAGAGATTACGGGGTTAGAGTTAATATTGAACCGTTAAAGCAGGCTAAGGTTATTGCAAAACCTGCAGAGAGGGTGAAGGGGTAATGCTCATCCAGTGGTTGAAGGAAGTGGTGGAAAAGAACATTCAAAAAGGAATTTTTGTATGGTACGACCCTCTTGCATCCTTTGAAGATGTCGTTAAGAGAGTTATCCCGAAAGGAGCAAAACTCCTAAAGTTCGAGGGCAGTTATCTGGCATTGAGATTTAAGCTGGAGGATGAAGACCCTGAGTTTGAAAAGAAGTGGGTTATTTATGTGCCTGATGAACCGGATGAGTTTTTAAGAGACTGGGAACTTATGGGCAGCAAGGAAGTCCTAAGCCTGCCTGAACTCTTAATGGCTAAAAATATTATGATAGACCGAGAACTTA
>JALUWC010000250.1 GCA_027019885.1 Geoglobus sp. | reverse complement strand
AGAAGAAGACGTATTTTGCATACTTTCCAGCAAAATTTGTCAGAGAACTGAAGAAAAGCAATATTACTCAGCATGGTGCAAAGAATTATTTCTACAGAAGAGGTTTGTCTCCAAAGTATCTTCGAAAATGGCATTATAATTTTCTGATTCTGAACGGGGTTCCAGAGTCGGTGGCTGATTTCATCCAGGGAAGGGCTTCATTTACAGTTGGATCCATGCACTGTCTGGCGAAAGTGAAGCAAGCAGATGAGTGGTATTCGAGTATTGTTGATAGGTTGTCAGATATTTTCAGTCAAGCTCATAATAGCGGAGAATAAATCAAAGGCATTCAAGATGATCAAAGATTACGATTTAACTCTATATCTTCCAGAAGATGGTTTGTTAGAATTTAAGAAGCAGAGAAATAAGTTAGAAAGACATTCTAAGGAGTTTGAGCTGAAATCTTTTTAGCATTTTCTCTGATTTACGTTGCATGGCAAATTATATATAATTGTGTAGGGAGTAATTAAAAAAATAACGGATATGAGGTGTATTCGAGAATGCATCTTGCAGAGTATCTAGCAAAACTTGGCGTCATACTCTTGCTTCTGAGTTTTGTACCAATATTACTGTCAACAGAGAATACCTCTAATTGGGAACCTAAATCTTATATTCTTGCAAGTGAAACAGTTGATGTCTTCTTTTTTGGCCACACTGAAGATCTATACTATTCATTCTATGAACCAGCGAATGTAAGAAACCTTACTATTGGTGGCTACGTTAAGAAAGTTTCAGGAGAACCATTCAGTTTTAGAATAACTAACGGAAAAATTTATGTTAGTGCAGAAGGAGTTACATCTGAAAAACATTTTAAATTTAATGTAGAACCTGGCGAACTCGAAAACGGTTTGAAACTCGATATAAAACCATCTGATACTGAAGTTTCCTTCTACGTAAAAGCTACATGGCAAGAAAAAGAAGATTACGAAGATGCTGTGTTTGGTGGGATCGTATTAGGTAGTATAATTGGATTTTTCGGATTATTGTCTCTCATAGCTGCGTTAATAGTTCATATTGTTACAAAAATCAAATAGAGAATTTAATCTTTTACATTGAGAATTTGCACTCTCGCCTATCCCAAAACCTTGGAAGTATGCCAATATTGGTCTATGAATCACCACACAATACTGAATTTATATCAATATCTGAGTTCTCAGAATGAATTTCTTAGCCAATTGGAATTAAGAAACCCTTAACATTATCGTCCAAAGCCTGATAATCTCTTAACAGCATTTCCAGAATTTACCCTGTATCTGCTTTGTATTCTCAACCGTTAACACTTGTGTGGACATAGTCTATTGTTCTAACTCTTATTGTTTCTTCACCACTTTTAACATTCTCACTTTTGTTCTCTAAAACTTGTTGTTTGCCACTCTTTTCGTGCTCAGTGGCTATGCTATCCCTGTTTGGCTTTAACTCGTCATTAACTTCATATTCACCTTCTTCACGACCCAGTATATCTAAACAATCACTGTCATCTGGTTCTTTGGGAAGTGATAACTCTTTGTATGAATCGGAGGATTCGGAGATGTTAGAGATATCCTCTGAGCTTGTATAACATCTATGATCAACATGGTCTCCTACCTCCGATTTCTCCTCTTTCTCCGATGTCTTCTCTATACCGATGATCTCACACAATAGCTGAACAGTCCTACTATCTATGATTTCAACACACCTTATACCATTGATTTCTTTGACAGTAAGCCAATCAACATAGTTTTTGAATTTCGTGTATCCTTCCTTGAAGATCTTTGATGGTGAGTAGCTATTTTTATCACCTTCGATGTGTCTTTTGACGTTTTCTTCGACAAGTATATTGGTTCCATGTGTTACGAGTGCCTTACACACACCTTTGATGAATTCCTTACGTACTTTAGACAAGCCTTCATACCACGATACCAACACCTGTAAGCGGGAATCATCTTCACGTAGAAGACCGAGTATTTTTCTAAGGCATTTTTCGTTTATATCTGTAATTATGTTCAATTTCTCCTCTGCTGTCTTTAGTAACTCTTCAACAAGTTCTGAAGTGATTTGCTTCTTGAATTGCTCTATATCACAGTCAACATCCCAATATAGCTGCCATAACTCGTCTATCATTTCGTATAATGCCAACCTTAATGCAGACCCTCTGATGTGTTTGTATGCATGAATTTGTCCATTCAAAAATTGTATTAGTTTGCTACTATAATAGGACACTGTCAAGAATAACATTAAAAAATAAAAATAAAACACATGCAGCCCACAATCCAGCAGATAATCGAAGAAATCAAAGCTAAAAAAGTCTTTCGGAGGA
>JALUWC010000249.1 GCA_027019885.1 Geoglobus sp. | reverse complement strand
TTGTTGGGCCGGGAAAGCTTGCCCCTATGCTACCTCCAACAAAAGGAGCGTAACCTCTCTCACCGTTGTGCATTGTCCCGTACATTCCGAGATCGTTTATCCCAAGCCTCACGCAATCTCCACCGCATCCTGTTAGAGCTATCTTGAACTTCCTTGGGAGGTCCAGATAGTCTGGGTTACCAGTAAAGAAGTCTGTCAGCTTCTTTGAAAGCTCCGACACATCAAATTCTGAAACTTTTCCGCTTAACGGACATGTGATAATGTTTCTGACATCCCCCAGGCATGCTCCGCTGAAAGCCTGTCCGCACATGTCTGTCGAATAGCCAATCTCATAAAGCCTCTCGAATATTTCAAGAGCATCATCGCTCTCAATCCAGTGAAGCTGAATGCTCTGTCTGTCTGTTATCTCAGCGTACCCTCTTCCATACTTTTTCGACAGCTCAGCAACCTTCCTGAGTCTTTCAGAATCTATCTGTCCTGCAGGTACCTTTATTCTCAGAAAATGAAGAGAATCATTTCCGTTATCTCTTCCGAGAGAGTACCTTCCGACGAATTTTCCTATTTCTCCAACATCAATGCTGATCTCCATGTTTTCTCCCCTCAAGGTTATGATATGATGTGGGATATTATGGTTTTTAAATTTAACGCCGTTAATTATTAATACCTTCCCGAAAACCCTGCCCAAAAAATGATGTACGGTGATTCAATGTTCGAATTACTCGGTCTGGCGGTTGGATTTCTTGTTGGACTTACAGGGATAGGCGGAGGAGCATTAATGACTCCGTCTCTTATCCTTCTCGGAATAGGTGTTGAAAGGGCTGTGGGTACAGATCTTGCTTATGCATTCACCGTGAAGTCGTTTTCATCGCTAATACATAAAAGAGGTCAGAATTTCGATTCAAAGCTTTTTCTATACACTGCCCCCCCAGGCGTATTCGGAATAGTTGCTGGATATTACCTGCTGAGGGAGAGGATAGTTTACGGGGAATCTCTTACGGCAATTCTCGGTATCGTCCTTTTGACTGTGTCTGTTCTCATGATATACAGTGGAATAAAACACAGGGTCAAAACCGAGTGCTTTGCATGCGAAAAATACTGCGAGACCTTTGAAAGCGATGGGGGAAACGCCTACTGGCTTGTGTTGATAGGGTTTGCAGTGGGCCTGTTGGTTCAGCTGACATCTGTTGGTAGCGGTACATTGCTGACATTTGCTGTGCTCAACCTTACAAGTCTCAAACCAAATAGAATTGTTGGGACAGATCTCGTCACTTCAACACTGCTTTCGGGTTTTGCTCTGCTCTCACATGGATCACTCGGGAATGTTGATTTAAGCCTCGCATTCAAATTAATTCCTTCCGGAATCATTGGAGCCTTGGCTGGGTACATGGTTTCAAAGAAGTGCTCTCCATCAACGCTCAAGATGGCGATTTCTGCAAGCATCGGGCTCGCATCTCTAACGCTCATAGCTGGTAAATTTTAAATAGCCAGGTGGTGTTAAGGGGAGGGATGGATTTGAACAGATACAGCCCTAATAACCTTAAAAGACCATCGAGAGGCCTGATTAACATTCATCCAATCCAGAGAGGAGGCATTCTCACTGAGGAGGCAAGAAAGATCCTCCTTGAATGGGCTGATGGTTACTCAGTCTGCGATGTCTGCCTTGAGGGCAGGGTTGATTTGCTGAAAAACCCGCCGGTTGATGCTTTAAAGCAGGATGTTGCCGAATTCCTTGGAATGGACACTGCCAGATTCACAGCTGGAGCAAGGCATGCAAAGTTTGCTGTGATGTCTGCATTTCAGAAGGGCACCCTCGTTCTGGACTCATTAGCCCATTACACATCCTACACCTCTGCCGAACTAAACGACATGAGGGTTTTTGAGGTGCCAAACTCAGGTTACCCTGATTTCAGGATTGAAGCCGAGAGGTATGCTGAAACATTTGAGAGGGTTAAGGAGGAAACTGGCAGCTATCCGGATCTTGCCCTGCTCACCCATGTTGATTACAGATACGGAAATCTTGCTGATGCTGAGAAGGTTGGGAAGATATGCGAGGAATATGAAATCCCATTCGTCCTTAACACGGCCTACACATCAGGCGTGATGGAGGTAAATGGCAAAAAGCTGAGAACCGCCTTCATCGTTGCAAGCGGTCACAAAAGCTGGTCTGCTACAGCTCCAATAGGAGTTCTTGCCACAAACTATGAATTCTCCGATACAGTTTTCAGAACTTCAAAAATGAGGGGGGAATGGAGTGGAAGAGCTTTTACAAAAAAAGAGCTTGCCGTGTTTGGCTGCTCCCCTGTGTTTGGCTTGCCTGTGATGACGTTAATGGCATCATTTCCGAGAGTTGTTGAGAGGGTGAGGCACTGGGATGAGGAGGTTGAGAAAGCAAGATGGTTTGTTAGAGAAATGGAAAAGATTGAAGGGGTTCAGCTTATCGGTGAGAGACCGAAAAATCACACCCTCATGCATTTCGAATCTCCTGCATTCCACAGCGTAGCAAAGAGACACAGGAAGAGGGGGTACTTCCTTTACCATGAGTTGAAGAGAAGAGGGGTTTTTGGAGTTCAGGCTGGTATGACAAAGAACTTCAAGGTGAACATTTACGGGCTGAGCTGGGATGAGCTTGAGAAGGTTGCAGATGCCTTTAAAGATATTGCAGAAAAGTATGGTGTGGAGGTGGAGGATTGACATTCAGGAGGTATTTTGAGATCCATCTTGATCCTGTGGCGGTCACATTTAAAGATGAGGAGCTTGAAGGCACCGGCGAATACAGATTCTGCGAGGCGGTAAGGAAGGTGGCGGAGACAGGAGAGAGGATAATCCTGAATGAGTTCAACCTGACATGCGCCGGAGCTCTGGTTTCTTTGGGCTTCATAACTGAGATGGCCGAGGAGGGAGAGACCAGAAGCATAATCATCGAGCCATACAGAAAACAGAGGTGTGATGTTGTGCTTGTCGTAACAAATCCCGAGAGGATTATGAGGATATCCTCATTTTATCGAGCTCTCTTCGATGAAGAACTCCACGCCCGATTTTCAGGAGAGAATGCTGTATGCGGAGAGGCAACAGCTTTAGTAAAGGAGGAAAACAGGCCAAACATCTCTTTCTTATGCCCTGGTGCGAGGGAGATTGGAGGGTACAGGAGAGAAGAGATAGTCATAGGATTTCCTCATGAGATCTTCGTTAGAATGGAAGAGGCAATCAGAAGGGAGGAGGTAAAAGCCCTTTGCGGCTGTCTGATGGATGATTTACCAAGGGATCTCATAGAGAAGTTTGAGGCAATGGGATTTGACAAGGCAACAGATCACTTCATGGGGTTCTACAACGGAAAAAGTGTGAAGCTCTACATATTCAAGGGAGACAGGAATACACTTGGGATATTCACATCTGTCAAATTCAAGAGCGAGGATGAAGCCATAAAAGCTTCTGAGAGCTATTCAGGAGATTGCGTGGCGATTCCAAGGGAGAACTGGGTTGAGATGACAAGGGTAGTTGAGCTTGATGTTTTCGAAGAATACAGAAAACCTGATTTTCAGGAGAGGGTTGGAAGGGAGATCGATACTGTAATTGAGGAGGCGAGAAAGCTCAGGATGAGTGTAAGGGCATGAGGGTTTACGTTGTACATTACTCTGAAATAGCGTTAAAAGGAAAAAACAGAAGCTATTTTGAGAGAAAGCTCGTCAGCAACATAAAGGAGAAAATTAAGAAAGGTGAAAAACCCAGAATCAGGAGGGAATATGGCAGGATAGTGGTTGAAAGTGGCAGTTTCGAAATTGGAGAAATTTTGAAAAAAACACCCGGAGTCAGATATTTCGCTTTAGCCATAAAAACCGAGCCTGATATTGACGGGATAATCAAAGCGGCTGTTGATCTTGCACCCGACTCAGGGACGTTCAGGGTTGAGACAAAGAGGAGCTTCAAGGAATTTCCCCTGAATTCCATGGAAGTTAACAGAATCGTTGGAGAGGAAATACTGAAGAGAAAAAACCTTAAAGTTAACCTCAAAAATCCTGAAAAGACGGTATATATCGAAATATCAGACAGAAATGCCTACATCTATTCAGAGAGGGTAGATGGGGTTGGCGGTCTGCCTGTTGGAGTTTCTGGCAGAGTCGCCTGTTTACTTTCAGGTGGGATTGACAGCCCCGTCTCGGCATTTATGGCAATGAAAAGAGGGGCGGAGGCTATTCTAATCCATTTCTTCAATTCCACTCTGCACTCTCCGGGAGTGAGAAGGAAGATTCATGACATCGCCAGAAAGCTGTCTGAATACCACAGATTAAAGCTTTACATGGTCCCCTTCAGGGACATTCAGCTTGAAATCGTAAGATGCATTCCGTCAGACTACAGAATGATTATTTACAGAAGAAGTATGATGAGAATGGCCGGCATGATCGCAGAGAGGGAAAATGCTAAGGCGTTATTCACGGGTGACAATCTGGGGCAGGTGGCATCACAGACTCTCGCAAACATGAAGGTCATTTACAACGCTTCAGACTATCCTGTTTTTACCCCTCTCATTGGATTTGATAAGGAGGAGATCGTTGATCTGGCAAAGAAAATAGGAACTTACGGGATATCCATCCTGCCCTATGATGATTGCTGCTCCCTTATGGTTTCAAGGCATCCTGTAACAAATGCCTCGATTGAAGAAGTGGAGAGAATGGAGGAAGTATGCGATCTCAGGGAGAAGGAGGCTGTTGAGAGTGCTGAGATTTTTGAATACGGATGAGAGAGCGAAAGCAAAATTGCAAAATCAATATATAATTTACGGCGTGAAATTAAGATGATGGAAAGCAAGAAATCCGTCGACTGCCTTGGAATGTTCTGTCCAATGCCTCTTTTCATGGCAAGAAAGGCGATTGAGGAGGTAGATGTTGGAGAGGTGGTTGAGGTGCTTGCAGATGATCCTTCTGCAAAGAAAGACATCCCCGACTGGGCAGAAAGGGCAGGACATAGAATTCTCGGTATTGAAGAGGAAAATGGTGTAATCATGATAAAAATTCAGAGAGGTGTTTGAAATGCCCTATCTTGATTATGTGGCCGGCTCACCTGTCGATGATAGGGTTGTTGAAGAAATGCTCAGATATTTCAAGCATCCGGGAAACCCATCGTCAGTCCATTCTTTCGGTCTTGAAGCAAGAAATATCATTGAAGAGGCGAGAAGCAAGGTGGCGGAGCTGATAAATGCTGACAGCTCTGAGATTGTGTTCACCTCTGGGGCTACGGAAGCAAACAATATGGCGGTGATAGGATACGCCATGAGAAACAAAAGGAAGGGAAACCATATAGTTGTCAGTGCAATTGAACACATATCTGTGATCAACTCGGCAAAATTCCTGATGAAGAACGGATTTGAGGTGGATTATGCTCCCGTTGATGAATCTGGAAAGGTAAAGCTTGATGAGCTTGAAAATTTAATTAGAGATGACACAATTCTGGTCTCAGTACAGCATGCAAACCCTGAAATTGGGACAATTCAGGACATTCAGGAGATAAGAGAGGTTGTGAAAACAGCGCTTCATGTAGATGCAACAGCCAGCCTTGGAAAGATTGAGGTTGATGCGGAGAAGATGGGTGCTGACATGCTCACCCTCTCATCCAATGACATTTACGGGCCGAGAGGAGTTGGTGCGCTGTATCTGAGGAAGGGTGTGAGGGTTAATCCAATAATACTCGGCGGTGGACAGGAATCTGGAATGAGAGGCGGGACTGAGAATGTTGCAGGAATAGCTGGCTTTGGAAAGGCTGCTGAGATAGCAAAGGATGAATGGAGGAAGGAATCAGAAAAGCTGAAGGAGATGAGAGACAGGCTAATTGATGGTTTGCTGAAGATTGAGGATACATTCCTCAACGGGCATCCTGAGGACAGGCTGCCAAACAACGTTAGTGTGAGATTCAGCTACATCGAGGGAGAGTCCATTTTACTCAGCATAGATATGGAAGGCATACAGGCATCAACAGGATCAGCTTGCACGTCAAAAACCCTTCAACCTTCCCATGTTCTGATGGCGATTGGTTTGAAGCATGAGGAAGCTCATGGCAGTGTTGTCTTCAGTCTTGGCAGATGGAGCAAAATGGAAGACGTTGATTACGTTCTCGAAAAGCTTCCACCCATAATTGAAAGACTCAGGATGATGTCTCCGCTTTATATGCAGAAAAAATCAGGAGGTGGTTAGCATGTATAGTGAGAAGGTTCTGGAACATTTCAGAAATCCGAAGAATGTTGGAGTTATTGAGGACGCAGATGGCGTTGGAACTGTTGGAAACCCTGTCTGCGGGGATCTTATGACCATGTACATCAAGGTTAAAGACGATAAAATAATGGACATAAAGTTTCAGACGTTCGGATGTGGTGCTGCAATAGCAACAAGCAGCATGGCAACCGAGCTTGCAATTGGCAAAACAATAGAGGAGGCTCTCCAGATTACAAAGCAGACAGTTGCAGAGGCTCTTGGTGGCCTGCCACCCCAGAAAATGCACTGTTCAAATCTTGCCGCTGATGCATTGAAAAGAGCAATAGCTGATTATCTCAAAAAGCAGGGAAGAGAGGATGATCTGAAGAAACTTGGGCTTGATAATCTCCCGGATGAAGAAGAGCAAGACAACCATGGAGAACTCTGTCCGATGTAATGTTTTTATTATTCTTCAGCATTATTGATTTTTGATGACCCCTGAAAACATTCTTGAAAAGGCAAGACAGCTTGAAGTTGATGCGATCAGGATATATCAGGAAATGATGAATGAGGCGGATCACGAAACCAAGGAATTGCTTGATTTTCTCATAACTCAGGAAAAGGAACATCTTAGAATGATAAATGATAGACTGAAGGCTGTGAGAATACTCAGGGGAAAAGAGTGACATAAAACATTGCGAGGATTGTAAGGGCAGTGAGAGCCGTAACAACATAAAATTTTCTTTCTATCCTCCTTCTGGCAATTATCTCGCCGAATATCTCAGTGTAAACCACCATCAGAAACGACAGAGCTGTGAGAAGCGAGAAGGTTATCCATTTCGGTATGGAATGCAGATCGGCGTACTTGCTCCAGATTCCGAGGGTATAATAGAAGATGGCTATGAACTCAATTACCGCTGCTGCCGCCTGCAGAGATGAGGTTTTTCTCTGCATCTCCAGATCCTCCTTTCTGTGCAGGCTTTCAAGCTTGAGATGTATTGTGTCCAGAGCATCCCTCACACCGTTCAGCGTTGACTCAAAACTTGACTCGTACTGTCTCAGGATGCTCAGTTCTCTTTTCAGTTCTTCAATCTCGTCATACAGCAACTTTCCAGCTTTTTCTGAGAGCCTCTGGGCTCTTATAAGACTGTAGCTTATTTCCTCAAGTTCGTCCTTGTACCTCATGTAGGATGAGAAAAAAGACCCTTTAAGTGAGGAAACGCTGAAAGCAAGCTCTTCAAGTTTCATTATGCTCAGGGATTTTGCACCTTCGAGGATCTCGGTTATTTTGTTGATTATGTTTGTTTCCTCTTTTGTGAGGTATTCTGCCTTTACGCTCGCATCGGAAATAAGGATTCTGGAAACTGTAATCTCAGAAAGCAGGGGTGGTAAGATCTCAATCATCTTTTTCGTATCTTTTTTTGTTTCAATTGATAGTGCATCATTTTCAAGCCTGTATTTTCCGTAATAAAAGTCCTTTCCCATCTCAACCTTTTCAAATTCAATTCTGAAGGTATTGAGGGGTTCTGAGCCAGCATTAATCGCTTTATCTGACATGACAACAATCAGATCTCTGTATCTGCCCACAGAGACTCTGCCATCATTGTCGGAGGCTATTATCTCACACTCTCCTTCAGCCCTGAAGGACGGCTTCAGATTTTTCAAAGCTTTTAGAATTTCCTCTCCATCCTTTTTTCGGTATATGCTCAGAAACACCTTTCAATTCTGTTACAGCCATATTTTACTTTATCGCTTTTGATGGCAAAACTAAATCCTGAAAATGGCTTATCTTCTCTCTCACAAATTTCGCTCATGAAGTTCAGAAACCTCGCACTCCTGCTTGTGGTGCTTTCTGCAATAGCCATAGCTGGATGCACAACATCCCAGCATAGCCAGCAGAAAATAGTCAGGATAAGTGCCGATGAGGCTTACAGACTGATAGAAACTCACAAAAGTGACCCCAATTTTGTCGTACTGGACATAAGAACGCCTCAGGAATACAATGCAGGGCACATTGAAAACGCCATCAACATCAATTTCTATGATCCAGCTTTCAAGCAGAAGCTGAATAAACTTGACAAAGATAGAATCTATGTTGTCTACTGCAGAACCGGTCACAGATCTGACTTGGCGATGCCGGTTTTCAGGGGACTTGGGTTTAGAGAGGTTTATGAGATTAATGGAGGTATAGTTGCGTGGGTTAAGGCTGGATATGGGGTTGTGGGATGATTAAGAAGAACAATTCAGATTTGAGGAAAAATGGGAAAAAGCTTTACCATGGGATCAAAGAGCCAGTAGAAGTTACAGAGGATGTTTCTGAGCTATACACAGCTATCAGGTCCAAAACCACAAAATGGTTAAAGAGTTGAGCCATATATGGTTGCAGTAAATGGTATGTAATCCAAGAAAGAAAATGGTTTACGGAAACTCGAAAGCTTAAAGGGAAATTTATAATTGCTTAAAAATTAAGAAATGAGATTGAAATCACGCGGCTCAGGTCTTTTCCATATAGAAATCCCTGTACTGCTCTCTCAGAGTTCTCTTGCTTGCCTTTCCAACGCTTGTCTTTGGGATCTCATTCACAAAAAGAATCTCATCCGGCAATTGCCATTTCGCAAACCTCTGGCTGAGATGCTTTGTTAAATCTTCCTTCGTCACCTTGCCCCTGTACTCCTCCTTCAGAACAACAAATGCAATCGGCCTTTCCTCCCATTTTGGATGAGGTATGCCAATAACGCAAGCCTCAAACACTGCTGGGTGGGCGATTAGATAGTTTTCAAGGTCAATGCTGCTTATCCACTCCCCTCCACTCTTTATCAGATCCTTGAACCTGTCAACTATCTTAATGTAGCCATGCTCATCTATTGTGGCAGCGTCACCGCTCTTCCACCATTTCAGCACATCCTCACCAACAAAAGACTCTGCGGTTCTCGGATCCTCATAGTACATTCCCGTAACCCAGTGTCCCCTGATGTAAAGCTCTCCTATGCTCTTTCCATCCCATGGAAGAAGGTTGCCGTTTTCATCAGCCAGTGCCACCTCAACACCGAAAACTGGAATGCCCTGCTTTCTCTTTATCTCCCACTTCTCATCCTCGCTAATATCTTTCAGCTCAGGCTTTATGAAGTTGTAGCATACCAGAGGAGTGGTTTCGGTGGCTCCGTATGCATGGGTAACCTCTATGCCGTATTCAAGCAAACCCTTCATCATCGCAACAGGAGGCTCGGTTGCCCCGCTCCAAGCTCTCACATTAAATTCTGGCTTTTCTTTCAGGCTTTCAAGATACTTCAGCATTGGAAGGAATATCGCAGGAGCTCCTGCCGTGACAGTAACTCCCTCGTTTTTCATCAGCTCCACAACAGGGCCCATATTGTCAACAGCATACCTCCCGGGAAATACAAGCTTGCATCCAGAAATTGTTGCAGGGTAGAAAAGACCCCATCCGTTGGCATGAAACATTGGGACGAGCTGCATGTAAACATCATCAGATGAGAGTTTCAGTGCGTAAAGTTCTGTGAATGAGTGCAGGGCGAGGGCTTTGTGAGAATAGTAAACTCCTTTCGGATTTCCGGTTGTTCCTGATGTATAGCAGGCTGTTGCCGCTGAGTGCTCATCAACTACTGGCAGTTCGTAGTTTTTGTCTCCCTCTTTTACCATCTCCTCATAGCTGTGCACGTTTTTGAGATCTGCTTCTGGAAGCTCACCGTCTGACATTATGATGTACTTCTCAGCCTTTATATGCTGAGCTATGCCCTCTGCAAGAGGCAGAAGGGTTTCATCGACAAAAATGGCTTTTGCCCCGCTGTGATTTGCCACGTAAATTATCTCCTTTGGATGCAGTCTGAGATTCATTTCAAGCAGAACAGCTCCGATGGCTGGAATGGCAAAGAACAGCTCATAAAATCTGTGGGTGTTCCAGCTTATAACACCAACTCTATCTCCTGCCTCAATTCCAAGCTTTTCCATGGAATCTGCAAGCCTCTTCACCCTCTCAAAGGCCTCTTTATAGCTGTACCTCATCACACTGCCATCATGAAGTCTTGATGCGATTTCTCTTTTCGGAAAATAGGTTGCCGCGTATTCAATCATCTTTGTCATGTTCAGCTGATACTCCTCCATGGTTGTTGCAGGAAATCCTTTCACAAATCTCATTGAGACACCTCCACCATTCTTCAAAAATTAATCATTTAAATATCTTTACTTCTCCGTCACAGTCTACCAGCCAATGCTCTTGCTATTATCAGCCTCTGTATTTCACTCGTCCCCTCGTATATCGTACCAACCCTCGCATCCCTGTAATAGCGCTCAACATCATACTCCCTGCTGAATCCATACCCTCCAAAGATCTGAACAGCCTCATAAGTTACCTTAATAGCTGTC
>JALUWC010000248.1 GCA_027019885.1 Geoglobus sp. | reverse complement strand
ATATCCCTTCATCACCTGAGGCCCATGAATTGCAAGCTCTCCGATTTCTCCCGGAGGAAGGATTGTGCCTTCCTCGTCTATGATGACTGCGTGGGTGTTTGGTATGGGCAGCCCTATACTGCCCTCTCTGTTCTCGCCGTTGATTGGGTTGACATGAGTGACAGGGCTTGTCTCACTCAGACCATAGCCTTCCACCAGCTTTCCTCCAGTTATCCTCTCGAACTCCCTCTTTACCTCAAGCGGGAGTGGAGCTGAACCAGATATGCACGCCTTATACTTCTTAAATTCTTCTTCGGAGTGTCAGGATGTGTGTTTATCGCATTGAAAAGGGTTGGTACTCCGAAGAACAGGGTTATGCGGTGTTTCTCTATTGCGTTCAGTATTCTCTTTATGTCCCTCGGATCTGGAAGCAGAATTATTTTGGCTCCGACAGCAATCGGCATGTTCATGCTGGTTGTCATTCCGTAGACATGGAAGTAGGGCAGAATGCCACTAACAACATCGTTCTCGCTGGAGCCGGGAAGCCAGTGGATTATCTGGTACGTGTTGGCAACTAAGTTGTAGTGAGTGAGCATTGCAGCCTTGGGCAGTCCTGTCGTGCCTCCAGTGTACTGAAAGACAGCAACATCCTCCTTTGGATCTACCTTCTCCGGGCTTGTTATCGGCTCTGATTGAATAATCTCATTCCAGAAAAGGATTCCCTCCTCTTCGGGTATTTTCACCCTCTCCTTTTTCAGCCTGTAAAGGAAGTTCAGCGGAAACGGCAGGTAGTCCTCTATCCTGCAGACGATGACCCTATCTATCAGTCCCTCTCTCCTGAGCTGGTACACTTTCGAAAATGCATTTTCAACGGCAAAGAAGATCTTTGCTCCGCTGTTCTCGGCTATGTGCCTGAGCTCTCTTTCTGTGTAGAGCGGATTCGCCTGAACCACTGTTGCTCCTGTCTTTAGAATGCCGTAGTAGGCGATGATGTAGTGGGGAGTGTTTGGGAGATCTATCACAACTCTCTCGCCCTTACCAACTCTGAGTCCTTTTAAAAACCCTGCAACTCTATCTGACAGCTCCTTGAGTCCCCTGTACCTCATCCTCCTTCCGAGGAAATCAATGGCCACCTTGTTCGGCAGTCTCCTTACAGTTCTGTCGAGAAGCTCGTAGAGCGGGATCTCTGGAATTTCCACGGTTCTGGAACTCCTTTGTCGTAGTGCTTCGTCCAGAACCACTCTATCCCTTCTGGCTTGATTTCCGTGATGGGCTTACCGTGAATCCTCACCACGATTAAAAATTTTTCCACAATTAATTTATAAAAATATCATGATTTTTTACTGATCTGGCTGAGCATTTATAAATGTTTCGTTAAATGCCCTCAGAAGTTTCGAATCAAATAACTCTCGATAAGTGTCGAAAACTTTAAAGCCCTCCCGTTTCCCTTGGCACTATGAAAATACTTCTGCTTCACTCAGACTACATTGAATATGAGGTTAAGAAGAAAACCAGATTTGCCGAGCCCTTTGAAGGGAAAGGCGAGAGGGTAGAAGAAGCTCTTGTTGTTTTTGTCTCAGTTGAGAAGGGTGACACTGAAGAAACCGCATTGAGAGCGGTTGAGGAGATAAAGGATGTTGCGGGAAAGGTGAATGCAGATAGAATCGTGCTTTACCCGTATGCTCATCTCTCATCAGACCTTGCAGATGCTGAAACGGCTGTTAATCTTCTCAAGTTCATGGAAAGCGAGCTGTCAGATGAATTTGAGGTGCATCGCTCCCCATTTGGATGGTACAAAGCGTTCAAAATCTCCTGCAAGGGCCATCCGTTGAGCGAGCTATCAAGAGAGATAAGAGGGGAGGATATAGAGCTAACTCAGGCTTTGAGGGATGAAGAGAAGGCGAAGAGCTACTGGTACATTCTAACTCCTGAAAAGGAGCTTGTTGAGCTTAATAAATTTGATTTCAGCAGGTATGAGAATTTGAAAAAATTTGTTGATTACGAGATAGCGAAACGGAGAGCTGCTGATCGCGTTCCACCACATGTTGAGCTGATGAAAAGGCTTGAGATTGCAGATTATGAAGAGGCCTCGGATAGCGGTCACATGCGCTACTATCCAAACGGAAGGCTGATTAAAAGTCTGCTTGAGATGTTTGTAACCGAGAAGTGCATCGAGTATGGGGCAATGGAGGTGGAAACTCCAATAATGTACGATCGATCTCACCCAACCCTGAGAAAATATCTTGAAAGATTCCCTGCGAGGCAGTATATAATCAAAGGGGATAAGAGGGACTTCTTCCTCAGATTTGCCGCATGTTTTGGTCAGTTCCTCATGAATGCTCAGACAACAGTAACCTACAAGCATCTGCCTTTGAGAATGTATGAGCTAACAAGGTATTCCTTTAGAAAGGAGCAGAGGGGAGAGCTTGTTGGGCTTAGAAGGCTGAGAGCATTCACAATGCCTGATATGCACACCATGGCGAGGGACATAGATGAGGCAAAAGAGGAATTTTACAACCAGTACAGGCTGTCAGTTGAGGTTTTGGAGGAGATTGGGCTTGAGCCTGAGGATTACGAGGTTGCAATAAGAATAACCAGAGACTTTTATGATGAAAACAGGGATTTCATTCATTCGATAGCTGAAATACTGAATAAACCAATACTGATCGAGATGTGGGACAGGAGATTCTTCTACTTTGTTCTCAAATTTGAGTTCAACTTTGTTGATGCCCTTGACAAAGCCTCGGCGTTGTCAACTGTCCAGATTGATGTTGAGAATGCCGAGAGATATGGTATAACATACATAGATTCAGATGGCAGTGAGAAACACCCTCTTATTCTCCACTGCTCTGCCAGCGGTGCAATTGAGAGGGTAATCTATGCTCTTCTGGAGAAAGCTCATCTTTCAGTCGATAAGGATCGTTTGCCAATGCTTCCTGTGTGGCTCTCTCCGACTCAGGTGAGAATAATTCCAATAGCAGAAAGACATTTGGAGAAGGCAATTGAAATCGCCCGAAAGCTGAATGAATACAGAATAAGGGCTGACGTTGATGACAGAGAGGAGACGACAGCCAAGAAGGTTAGAGATGCAGCAACAAACTGGGTACCCTACATTGCCGTGATAGGAGATCGGGAAATAGAGGAGGAAATCCTTACAGTCACCATCAGGGAAGAGTCAACAATTGAGAGACAGAAGAGGGTCAAAATGACAGTCGAAGAGCTCATTGAAAGGGTGAAGAGTGAAACTGAAGGAAAACCATATAAGCCTCTACCCATGCATTTTCTGCTATCAAGAAGACCTTCAATGAGGTGATTTGATGAACAAAGATGTGGTTAAAACGATTATTCCACTTGCTGTGGGAGTTTTAGCTGGGATGATCTCCTTCCTGCTTACGGGCAACATGAGGTCGAGAGACCCGTTCGGTATAATTGTCCTCGTCTTTTTCATCTATATCCATAAATTCATCCTGCCGAAATTTGGTATAGAGCTGGGAGGGAAGGACTTTCTCGGCATCGGGTTTTTAACTCTTGCTGGCTGGTACATATCATGGACTTTGCTGCTAAATCAGTGATCAATTCTTTGAATCGGGAGCAGTTCTTTATACGGAACCCTTATATTACGCCTTCCTTTTCCCCATGCTGAAATGAGCATCAGAATTGCTGTTGTTGATAGGGAAAGATGTCAGCCAAAAAAGTGCAGTCAGGAATGCTACAAGTACTGCCCTGTCGTGAGGACAGGAGGAGAGGCGATCGTGATCGAAGAGAAGGCTGTGATAAGCGAAGAGCTCTGTCAGGGATGCGGAATATGTGTCAAAAAATGCCCGTTCAATGCCATCTCAATTGTTGGACTGCCGTCACAGCTTGAGGGTCATGAGATTCATCGTTATGGTAAGAACGGATTTATTCTCTACAATCTCCCAATTCCAAGGAGAGGGAGTGTTGTCGGTCTTCTCGGCCCAAATGGAACTGGAAAAAGTACGGCAGTTAAGATACTTTCAGGACGGCTCAAACCAAATCTTGGGAAAGAAAATGCTGAATGGGATGAGATCCTGGACAGATTCCAGGGAACAGAGCTTTTCGATTACATGAAGGGTGTTGCAGATGGAAGCATTAAAGCGAGTGTCAAACCACAGTATGTCGAGGCTATACCGAAGGTCTATAAAGGAGATGTGAAGGAGCTATTGCAGAATGTTGATGAAAGGGGGGAGATGGACGTTTATGTTTCAAAACTCGATTTGGAGAGTTCTCTTAACAGAAACATAAAAGAGCTGAGTGGGGGTGAGTTGCAGAGGGTGGCTATTTTAGCATGCATTTTGAGAGATGCTGATTTTTACTTCTTTGATGAGGTTTCCTCTTACTTGGATATCTATCAGAGAATTGAGTGTGCCGGGATTGTAAGGAGAATCGCAGAGAAAAAACCTGTGCTGATAGTGGAACACGATCTTGCCATCCTAGATATGCTCGCAGATTATGTCCATATAAGTTATGGAGAGCCGGCTGTATATGGAGTGATAACGAATCCAAAGGGTGCCAGGGTTGGGATAAATCAGTATCTGAGGGGTTATCTTGCTGAGGAGAACATAAGAATCAGGGAGAAGGAGATTGAATTTGAGATATTCCAACCTTCAGGATCTGAACTTGAGGAGGTTTTGCTTGAGTATCCTGCTTTCACCAAAACTTTTTCTGGATTCAGACTGAGTGCAGAAAGCGGAGAATTCAGAAAGGGAGAGGTGATTGGGGTTCTCGGTCCAAATGCAATTGGAAAGAGCACATTTGTGAAGGTTCTGGCTGGCGTACTTAAAGATGATGATGAAAAAGTCAGGCTTGATGTTAGGGTGTCGTACAAACCCCAGTATGTTAAGGGGGATGCTTCAGTGCCTGTAATCTCTCTTTTGAGAAGCATAAACCCAATGATAGACTCTTCCTATTACAAAACTGAATATCTCAGGCCTTTAAGCCTTGATAAGACACTGGACAAGAACATAGATGAACTGAGTGGGGGTGAGTTGCAGAGGGTGGCTATTTTAGCATGCATTTTGAGAGATGCTGATCTGTATCTGCTGGATGAACCATCAGCTCATCTTGACGTTGAGCAGAGAACAGAGGTTGCGAGAATTCTGAAAAGATTTGCAATGAACAACAGCAAAACTGTTCTTGTGGTGGATCATGATATCTATCTGGTTGACATGATCTCTGACAGGGTTATGGTATTTGAGGGGGAGCCGGGGAAACAAGGGAGGGCAGGAAAACCATCAGGCATAAGAGAAGGAATGAACAGATTCCTCGGGAATTTGGATATAACCTTCAGAAGAGATGAGGAGACAAAGAGGCCAAGAGTGAACAAACCTGACTCAAGGCTTGACAGGGAGCAGAAAATGGCAGGAGAGTACTATTATTACAGGAGAGAGTAGTCTCACCAGAACGGAATTGAGGTGTTAAAAATCAAGCCTCAACCTTTTTAGCGGTCTTTGATAAAGCTTTCTCCTCTACAATCTGTTTTGGCTCCTTTATTACCTCAATCTTTCTGATCTCAACTCTCCTGAGCGGGTAAATTTTCTTTGCATTCCTGTAAATCTCCGCCGGTATTTTGCCAAGAATCGACTCCTGAAGGAACTGAACGAAGTTGCTTTTCTCCACATTCGCCCTGACAATTTCGTTCATAACCCTTCTTATGCTTCTCTTTTGAGAGCTCTGACACCTCTTGACGGTGAATGCAACGCTCTTAACCCTGAGAACGTAACCATCTGATGTTTTAACATCAACTATGTCCTCTATTTTGCTTGTTCTCCTTCTTGTGAGGCTGTTCAGATAATCCTTTGTCAGCTCAAATCTGTGGAATTTTGTGTAGGCATTTTCTCCTGCCACCCTGAAAACCTTGAATACAAGCTTCTTGTATGGATTCTGGTTTGAGTAGTCGTTGGTGAGCTCTGCCAGTGTGATCTCCACTGTTCTGTCTATAACCTTTTTTTCATCGTCTGCGGGAGTATAGCCAATTTCTGACATTCCGAAATATTCAGGAGCGATGAGATTGAACCATTTTTTCATAGTCCACTTATCCTTAACCCTCGTCTGCCTTTTTCTTCTTGCCATTTTAACACCCCTTAGCCTTTGGGAATTGACGCTATTAATAAAGTTTTTGTGCCCCTGTAACAGATTCTGGGAAGAGCTTTTCACTCTCATCTATACTTCGGGAGAAGTTTAAAATAATATCCGAACATACTGTTTGGAATGAAGATTCCAGAGAGCATTTTCAGGAAAAGAGTGAGAAAGGTTCAGGAGTTAATGCAGGAAGATGGTATTGATGCTCTCCTTGTTCTTTCCCTCGAAAACTACAGATACTTTACCGGTGACATGAGAAAGCAGCCGAGGATGCTCATCCCATCTGATGGGGGTCCATATCCAATAGTTTTTGAGGAGGAAAAAGATGAGGTTGAGAGAAATACCGGTCTGGAGGCAAAAACCTACAGATCTCTCCCTGAAATGCTTTCAGCAGTTATCAGTTTCTTGAACTCTTTGGGAAAAGACACTCCGGTTGTTGCAGTGGAGATGGAGTTCTCAACTCCTGCATTCCTGATAGAACGTTTCAGAATGGCAAATCCCCATGTTGAGGTGGTTGATGCTAAGCAGATTGTTGCTCCTCTGAGAAAGATCAAGGACAGATATGAGATTGATTTGATGAAAAAAGCTGGAAAGCTTGCAGATTATGCAATGGATGTGGCAGTTGATCTTCTTAAGCCGGGAATCAGAGAAAGTGAAGTTGCACTTGAGGTTGAGTATAGGGTCAGAAAGAAAGGGGCAGAGAGACTTTCATTTCCAATGTTCATCAACTCAGGTGAAAGGAGCCTGTGGTTGCACGGGATGGCCACTGATAGAAAGATAGTGGAGGGCGATGTGGTTCTGATTGATATCGGGCCGGTTTTCGGAGGATACTGTGCGGATATCGCAAGGACTTTTGTTGTGGGGACAGCAGGCGATGATCAAAAGAAAGCATACAGAGCTTATCTCGAAATGCAGGAGAAAACCGCAGTCATGATTGAGGAGAGAAAGGGCGAGGTGACAGTTCTTGAAATTGAAAGAAGAAATGAGGGTTTTTTGAGAGAAACAGGTTATAAAGGTCTTTATGTCAAGGGCTTTGTCCATGGTATCGGGCTTGGATTTGAGGAGACTCCATTCCCGACAATATTTCCAGAGGATCTGAGAGAAAAAATTGTGGAGGGTATGACTATTGCAATCGGACATTCGGTGCTTTCGATAAAAAATGTTGGTGGATTCAGAATTGAGGACACATACCATATCGATGAAAAGGTGAGAAGCTTTACAGGCTTTGAAAAAGATCTGTTGGAGGTGGGATAAATGGCTGAGGCTGAAATGGAGTTTTCTGTACAAGCCGGTGCTGATAAAATTGTACCAAAACTAAGGGATTTGAAGCTGATTGCCGAGTGCTTCAAGTTTGTAGGAGATGTAAGTGAAGATGGGAAGAGATGGAAGGTGAGGGCTCCGATGTCTGCTATAACCCAGACCAGGGAGCTTGAGGTGAGAATGACTGGCGATGATCCGGTAGAGTGGGTGGCCAAGGGTAAACATCTCCTCTGGACGGGAAGATTTGAAGTCAGAGAAGGAGAAAAAGAGACAATGCTAAAGGTGACTCTGTCTGTGGAGGGTCTTGGAAGCATGGCTCCAGTAATAAATCCAGTGGCTGGAATGCAGATTGAGGGGCAGCTCAGATACTTTGTAAAAAAGCTGAAGGAGAAACTTCAGGACTGATTTAATCTGATTTTAATTCAGAATGGTTTTTGAAAATGGAATGGCATCCGTTACTCAAGCTTGAGCAACCTGTTAAATCAAAAAAGTTTTAATAACTCCCCACATCTGCCCATAATCATGCTTCCTCCCAAATCAGACTTCTCGGAGTGGTATCACGAGGTAATCCAGCAGGCACAGATCATGGATATAAGGTATCCTGTAAAGGGGTTGTATGTGTGGTTTCCTTTTGGTTTCAAGCTCAGGAATCTGGTTTATGGGAAATTAAGAGATATAATGGATAGAGAACATGATGAAGTTTACTTTCCAGCATTAATCCCTGAAACGGAACTTGGAAAAGAGGGAGAGCACATCAAAGGTTTTGAGGACGAGGTTTACTGGATAACTCATGGCGGACTGGATGAACTTGATGTCAAGCTTGCTCTCAGGCCTACAAGCGAGACAGCCATGTATCCCATGTTCAAACTGTGGATAAGGAGTCATGCAGATCTCCCGCTTAGAATTTACCAGATTGTGAATGTATTCAGGTATGAGACAAAGCACACCAGACCTTTAATCAGGCTGAGAGAGATAACCTCATTCAAAGAAGCCCACACTGCTCACAGAAGTTATGAAGAGGCAGAGGAGAATGTTAAAATGGCAATAAACGCTTACAAGGAATTCTTTGATTCCTTAGCAATCCCGTATTTCATAATAAAACGCCCAGAATGGGACAAATTTCCGGGGGCAGACTATACAATCGCCTTTGACACTATAATGCCTGATGGAAAAACCCTGCAGATTGGAACAGTCCACAATCTTGCAGACAATTTCGCAAGGACGTTTGACCTGAAATACGAAACTCCTGAAGGCGATCAAGCCTACGTATACCAGACGTGTTATGGAATATCCGAAAGGTGTGTTGCGTCGGTAATATCGATACACGGAGATGATACCGGCTTAATTCTCCCATTCCGTCTTGCACCCTATCAGACCGTTATCATTCCAATACTCTACAAGGGTAAGGAAAGAGAAGTTCTCGATCTTTCAAACGAGGTTTTCAACAGGCTGAAAGAGTTTGGTCTGAGGGCAATTCTTGATGACAGCGATGAGAGACCTGGGGCGAAATACTACAAATGGGAGCTCTTTGGTGTTCCTTTGAGAATAGAGATTGGCCCCAAGGAGGCTGAAAGCAGAGAGGCTGTAATCTCATTCAGGGATGAAAGGGTGAAAAGAAAAATATCTATCGAGGAGATCACCGAGGAAAAAATAACTGAGTGGGCTGACGAGATGCATGAAAGGCTCAGAAAAAGAGCCCTTGATTCAATGCTCGAAAAGGTCAGGTTCTTTGATAAAGTTGATGAGATGGAAGAGTGGATGGGCAGGGGTGTTGCTCTGTTTTACCTCTGTCAAAGCTTGGAGTGTGGGAAGAGCGTTGAGGAGGACGTTAAGGCAGGAGTCCTTGGAGAGGTAGTCGAGATGCCTGAAGAGATTGGAATAGATAAAGAAGGGAAGTGCACTGTGTGCGGAAAATCAGGAAAGCTGAATGCGATTGCTAAAAGCTATTGAATGGATTTTACAGCCTTTTAGCAGATGTAAAGGTTTAAAATCAGCATTCTTTTTTATCCTGACACGCCCCAGTGGTTAATGGACTACAGTCATCATGTCCCCCGAATCTAACACCATCCCTCATCGCAAGCTCAAGCTGCCTCAGGACGGCTGACCGTTCGGGGTTGTCCCATGTCGGGGTTGCCCCAGGATCACTGACGGAGCATTTGCTCCTCTCTCACCCGGGGACCATGCAACATGGTGTAACCCCAGCGCTTGCAGAGAGCCTCATCGAGAGCAAAGCTTTCTCCGCACCCTCCCCGGCTGGGGCACAGATAACTATACCTCAGAAAATAAATACCAATCGCAAACTATATCAAATTTTGTTGATTAACAATAGCCATGCAGGTCGAGGTTTTGGAGCTAACACCCTCTTTGAAGCTTTACAGGGTCGGTCTGATAAACTATTTCCTCTTTAAAGGCGAGAAGAATGTTCTAATTGAAACTGGATTGACTTGCACGGCTGAGAAGCTTCTTGAGGAGCTTGATGAAAGTGTGGACGCAGCCATCATAACCCACTCCCACTTTGACCACATTGCAGGGCTTTCTGTGATTCTTGAACAGTATCCCGAGATTGAGGTGGCCGGGCATGAGAAAATAGCACCTCTCTTGGAAAAGGAGAAGGTGATAAGGTCATGGTACTCTGACAATTACCACTTCTGCAAGGAGGAAATCCGGGAGCCGAATTTGAGGATTGACAGGACACTGAAGGACGGAGACAGCTTTTACGGTCTTGAGATATTTGAATTCCCGGGGCATGCTCCGGACACAATTGGAATATATTACAGAAAAGAAAATGCATTACTCGCCACAGATTGCCTCGGTTACTTCACCTCCTCGGGCAGAATCGTGCCTCTCTTTTTCTACAACTATCAGCAGTATCTTGACTCAATTCAGAGAATTTCAGGATTCAAACCGGAAATTCTTGGGGTTGGACACCTGAGGTTTTTCAAAGGAAAGGAGTGCGATAAGGCAGTTAAAGATGCATACGGTGAGGCTGTCAAGCTTGGAGACATGATAAAATCCCGGATGAGTGATGAAGATCTCATAGAGTATTTCTTTGTTGATGAGCTCAGACTTTACCCTGAGCAGGCAATGAAGGCTTCTGCGGGGCTTCTCAAGAGAAGAGTTCTCGAAGCCTGACTTCTTTGCTCTCTTTTTTGAATTCCATTATTCCGGGGAGATCTGCAAGAACAGTTGATGCTCTCACAAGGATGGAATGGGCGATTCCGGCGGAAA
>JALUWC010000247.1 GCA_027019885.1 Geoglobus sp. | reverse complement strand
CCAAATCTCGTGGTTCTAATGGGCAAATCATTTTTGATCGCTCTCATAACTTTTTTAGCACTATCTCCCTTCTGAGTGGTGCTTTTAGGACAATAAGCGAGGAGAGAGCAATAATGGAGCCGTGTCATCAATGGATTATTCAAGGTGCCTCTACCTCACCAATAGAAATCACGCCTTCTATTGAAGGAAAGAGGTTATCAATCACATAATCCAGCTCATCAAGATCATTCAATATTATCGCACCGTATTTAATCATTTTTTCTGGCCAGCCGAGATTTTTATTCAACAGCAATTTCCAGAGAAATAATGGACGACCGAGTCTCAAAGTTTCCCATCCCTGAGAAACCACGCCACTGGTTTTTCCGGCCTCCACGATTATGCTGGCATCCGAAATTAGAGCCATTGTCCTATTCCTGAAAACAAAATCTTTGGGCTTTGTTTTGTGACCGATGGGGTATTGACTTATGGCCATGTGCTCCTTCATTATCAGCTCCTGTAAGGGACGGTTCTCGGCTGGGTAGAATTTGTTGAGGGGTGTACCAAGCACCGCGATTGTTTTTCCACCAGCGTTTATGGCAGTTTTATGAGCGATGGTGTCTATGCCTTTCGCCAAGCCGCTCACAACTATTACCCCGCGCTCTACCAGTTTTCGAGTTATAGCGGCGGCGGCATAAATTCCTTCATGGGAAGGATTTCTTGTTCCAATAACTGCAACTCTGGGTCCTGGAAGTGGAATTCTAATACGCCCTGAAACATACACCACTTTTGGAGCATACTTTCTCTCTACATCATTTAATGGACGCCCCAGCAACTCAGATGGTGTCATCTCTTTGATTGCCCATGAGTTTTTAAATGATGATTTTTCCACTCGTCTCATTTCTTTCTCCGTCATCTCTTTTGTCAACATTGACCACATATAATTTTCGTTTTCATTTCATGATACAACGCACATTCTTGTTAACTCTTAGCCGAGAGCGTGGGAAAAATAAAAAGTTATCCGGAGTTGCCCGCAGCTGTGCTGCGGGTGACGGAGTTGAACTCCGGGTGGATGTAGCACCTGCTGGTGTAGTCGCAGTAGGTGCACGGGTACTGCGAGGGCATGTAATCCGGGTTTCTCGGCGGCGGCTGCTCTGCTCTGTCGATTTCCTCCGCGCGTGTGCGCAGCTCCCTGAACGTCTTCTCCGCCTTCCTGAGGTTCGGCTTCCACGCGTGGACGTGGAAGTACGGCTCCTCCTCGGTGTTCACGAACAGCAGGACGCAGCCCTCCACCGGTGTTCTCCGGTCTACGGTGTACATGTAGGCGTAGAGTTCCAGCTGCAGGATGTAATGGCTGTAGTACCTCTTCACGTCCCTCTCGCTCGCCGGCAGAAAGCCCACGAACTTCTTGTCCACGAGCCACGCTCTGGCGGTGTAGTTCTCGTCGTACCTTATGAATACCTCGTCGATCCTGCCCTTAACGCCCTCGTGCTCAACCTCCATCTCGTGATCCACGGAAATCGCCGTCTCGTGGAGCTTCCTCCCCTTCCACATCCTGAGCAGCGACCTCACGTCGGGCGGCTCGTCCAGGTGCCTCCTGAACCAGAACTTCCTCTCGCAGATTTCCAGCTCCACGAGCTCTGTCACGTGAAGCCCGTCCCTCTCTTCGCCGTTGAGCTCCCTCCAGACGCTCTCCAAAAACAGACCTACAACCTCCCCCGCCTTCATCTAGACCACCAGAGAGAAAAGGAGCTTAAAAGTGCGTTCACTCACAGCTGTGAATGAGAGAGCTTTTAAACTCCTCCTTTCAGATGGTGGTGAAATTGGCGGGGAGTGAGTTGAATGAGTTAATGGAGCGTATTGATGAGCGCCTCGATAAGTGTCTCGAAGAGGGCGACGCAGTGGAGGCGATGGGAATAGTAGCCGCGATGGTTAAAGCCTGTGCAGTGAGCCTGGCGGAAGACAACCCCCATTTCTTAACGCTACTGATGCAGACCATCCGCAGCCTTGCGGATGAGTTCGAGCCGCAGGACGGAATAAAGGAAGACCTGCGCAAGGCTAAGGAGCGCCTCCGCGAGGAGCTTCGGAAGATTCTTCCCGGCGGCAGGGAATACCCGCTGTACGAAGCCGTTGCTGCCACATGCATTCTCAGGGAAATATACGACGACATGCTGAAACAATTCTCAGAGAATGAGAACAACGCCTCTAATTAGCGCTTCCTTCTTTTCATTTTTCGCGGTAATGCTGTAATAAAACAAAATATATATGGAGAATATAGGTGTTAGGAGTCATGGGGATAGCACTTCAGCAAGCTTCTTTCTTTCTGACCACTTTATAATCTCATCTGGATAGCTTTCTATGAG
>JALUWC010000246.1 GCA_027019885.1 Geoglobus sp. | reverse complement strand
CTCCCGGCTCTCAATGTTGCCAACTTCTACATCCAGAACCACTGAGCCCACTATAGCCAGCTTACCCTCTTTAGCCCATCTTAAGATTTCAAAGACAGCATCTGTCTCTTTAATTATCCTCTCAGAGGGCCTGTCAAAAGGTCTGCCCCACGCACAGGTGTCGAGGTAGATTCTGGGCATGCAATTTTGATTAAAAAGAAAGAATAAAAAAGTTTGGAAAAGTGAGCGCCGGGGAGGGGATGTCAGCATGAAATTTACTGGTAAAAATAGCATAGGTGTCACGGTCTTTTTCTAACTATTAGAAGAACTTAAATATGTCCCTAAGGATGTTTGAAATTGCCTCTATTATTGACTGAATTGGGTTTTCTTGTTCTTGCTTCTCTTTCTCCTCTTTTTCTTCTGGTTCAGGTTGAGATGTTTCTCTGGGTTGGTACGTTGGTGTTGATTTTGATTTATAGGGTTCTACAGACTTTTGAGGCAATTGAGAAGGCTTAACAACCTCAATTGAGCCTGATATGTCATGATCTTCTGCTATCGCCCAGAATACATTTTTAGGATCAATAAAAGCAGATACAACATCGTATTCAGGTTCTGATTTTAAGTTATATATAAGAGGACCAAATAGTAAAATCGTACGTGATTTAAAGATTTTTTCACCAGGTGTTACAAATTTAACAGTAACTCTATATTCGTTTGGAGCAGTGTATTTACCACATACGCACGGAATATTTTTATCACCACTACGATAATCAGGACATAGATCGTTCCCCTGTATATAATTTGGACAGTTAGGAGACAATGAAAAACTTGGATTCTTGACTTTTAAAGCTCCATTTTCTAGTGCTCCATCGTGTATTAACTTAGTACCCAACTCCCTCCACATAAATATAGGATAATCCCACACTAATAATTTTTCTCCGTTTGTTCGATCGATTACATAGCTTGCCCCACCATAATCAACGACCTCAACACCTTTGGGTATCGTTAAAGAATGTATAACTCGATCCGCATACTTTGATAAACCTAAGTATACCCAGCCTGTAGATATTTCATCGATATCATTAACTTTCGGTGGTTTGGTAAAAAGTGGGGTGTCTGCACCCCATTCTGTGTTTGGTTTCCAAATCAAATATCTTTCATTTTTGAAGTATATCCAAGATACAGCTTCGACAGATTTCATTGATGGTGGTAGTTCTGTTGCAATAAAATCATCGCAATCGTGTGTTTTACTTAGTATGCAAGCAGCAAATAATATTGCGTCATGAATAAGAGTATACAACTTAGCAGATTCAGATGGCCAAGGTTCCAATTTAAGATGAATTTTATTCTCAATTATCTCTTCAATAGCATGAATTTGTTTAGGTTCTTGGGGAAATGTAATTGCAGTTGGAGTTCCCTCTGTTATGTCAATCTTTGTTTTGGCAGTAATCTCTTGTCCCTCATATTCCGCCCACACCTCAATTGTATATGTTCCTGGATCTTCAGGAATATCAAAACTTGATACATATATTCCCTTTAAATTTTTATGCTCTGCCATTATTCCTGAACTTATAAAAGCTTTTAATGGATGTATAACAGCATATTCAACCTTTGCACCACTAATAGATTTGTTTGTGTAATCGTCTTTCAGTTTTGCGATTATTATGATTTTCTCTATACCATCAAGTAATATTGATACATCACGATTCTGAATCATAATAGGCTGATAAGTTGGGGAGATCGCTAGTAAGAGTGTAAGATTAAGTTTAGATTTTGTCTTACTCACCCATCTTACTGGCAGGCTGTAAGCTCCGTCCTGATCATATACCAAAGCATCAATAACAGATTCATTTCCACTAAAGGTATAACTCCAGCTATCCATATCACTTGACCCTGAAACAGAATGCGTAGCTACTTTCTCACCATTCACAAACCACACAACTTTATCCAGATTGTCATCTGGATCTTCAACTCTCACCTTAAACTCCACAGTCTCTCCGGCAAGAACGTTTATTATGCTCCCAGAAGGGTATATTTTGTAAATCGTTGGAGGGGTGTTAGCCTTTTCATATTTAAAATACCATATCTCAGACATTCCACTTTCATATCCATCTTTATAAGCCTCTGCATACCAGCTGACGCCACTCCCAGAGGACAAAGAGCTAAATCCGGTGTATGTGGCATATCCGTTTGAATCCGTTGTTAGCCACCCCGAACTGCTTGTTCCGCCGTCTGTGAAGGTTAGCATTACTTTTGCTCCTTCTACTGGCTCACCATTGGAGGTGACCCTTACCATAAATGTTATTGGCATAGATGTTATGACCTCATTATTTTCTGGTGAAATCAGTTCTACATTTAACTTAGGTAATTCCTTCGGTTTTACAGTTACTGTATATTCGGTTTTTGCAGTTTCATAACCTTCTTTCTCAACTTTGAAATTAAAAGTAAAAATCCCACTATTATCAGGATTTATAGCATATTCAAACTCTCCGGTGGAATCTGTAAATGTGTAATACCACCCCCCAGTTAGTGGATTGTATATCATTACTTTTGCATTTCCAACTGGATTTTCACCTTCATCCGTAACCTTTCCTCTAAATATGAGTTCTTGCTCTACTTCAAGCATGTCCTTGTTCGCCCACACGTCAATTTTTAGCTTTAAAGGTTGCGAGCATATAGAGTTATCCCACCCTGAATTTGTACAAACAGACTCTTCGCATTCTCTGTTTCTATCCTCTTTACAGGAGGTTATCTGCCACTTCCCCCCTAAACAATCCAAATTACAACCATAGTAACAAACATAGTCGACCGCATAAAAGGAAGATGGTTTATTATAAGAATCGCAACATTTTGAATTGTCCCAGCCGTTTTCGGTGCATACGGAAGCGGAACACTTCTTACCCAAATCCATTGCTCGACAATTACTTTTCCATTCCCCATCAATGCATTCCCAAGAGCAGCCAAAGTAACAACGATAGCCTTCTGCGTAGTATGAATAAGAGGGTGGGGGGCCTTCACAGGTCTTAGGCTTGCTTACACTTACCGATGCCGACTTTTCAAGTATAACCGAATCCCCACCATCATAGACTTCGGCTCTAACCTTTATTTCGTGCGTTCCAGAAGAAAATGTGTATCTGATTAAATGTTCCCAGTAATTTTCATTAGGTCCTATGACTCTAGGGCCTATAGTAAACCTCCTTACACCATCAATGTAAATTTCATACTTCACGTTGGCTTTTATTGGCGAAGTTAATTTTGCATAAATATCATATTTTCCAATATCCTCTTTATCTTCTCTTACATCAATATAAAACTTTGAATCCTGTAAAGAAGGTTTTTTAACAATCAACTCAGCCGATAGGTAGCACTCCTCAACTTTAATCCCATTTCCTTCTAATAACTCACATTTCGGAAAAACTTTTTTTGGAGGTAAAATAGATAATGAATAAGTAGAGGCTGAACCACAATATGGTCCTATATTCTGACATACAGCAGTTGTAGTGACCTGTTCCGTGTATGAAGTTAGAATGTTTCCTGACGAATCTACTACTGAAACTTTTACCTTTCCGCTACTATCTTGCCTTTCTCCAGAAATCTCAGACCAAGCAATCACATAACACTTTTCCACTTCCAAATACGCCTCATAAGTTGTTGAATAGTAGGTTGAGGGACACGTAAACTGGTTATATCTCTCATAGAAATTTACTCCAAGCTTATCACCAAGATTCTCCAAACTTTCGTACGCTTTAACATTCGGCATTAATAAGGAGATTATAAAAAATAATAATGAAATCAAAATAACATAGAATATTGCTTTTTCTTTTTTAGTACATGAGTTTCTGTAAATATTGAGCATCGACACCTCATTGCCTCCCAAACCACCATTCAGGTCTCTAAATATCTCTTTCTATATTTTGAACCCAAAAAACAAATATTTAAATTTTACGAATTTTTCTTCTGGTGTTAGAAGAAGACCGTTCAATATCACTCATAGTGTCCATAAAGGAATATTGGAGTTTATCTAAAATTTAAATCTAAAATTTTAAATAAAATTTTAATTCGCTATCGCCCTTTCATGACTTATGTGACAACCCTAAAACTATCAGCCCGATTAGCAGGGCAATTGTTACCACCACCGCTTCATGCCGATAGCTATTATCCATGCTACAAACGCCATTACCCAACCTGCTCTGAAAAAAGCTGGAGATTAGTGCGAGATCTATTAATAACGCTCACCGGTGCTGATGCTCTGGTTCTGCACCCTCAGTATTTTTGTAGCCAGCCAAAGTCCAAGTATGTTAACTAAAAGAAGGCAAACGCGAACGCCAGAATCAGTATGCCTGCTATTAGCTCCAGAATCCTACCATCGCCCTTACTTCATGAGCCTGTTACTCCAAATAATAATACATCCCACTTTTCCTATCATAAGCGTAAAGGGTGAGGTTTTCAGTTATCACGTATTCAGCAAAGCTCTTTCCAATGATTTTCACTTCCTTTGGTACTTTCACCTTTTTTACTTTATCTGTACCAAAATTCCTGTACTTTGCGTTCGGAATAAACTTGATATAAGTTTCTCTGACTTCTAAAACTGTTCCTTCCCAAGCTTCTCCTCTTCTGTTAAAGAGTATGACCTTTTTACCCTCAAAAAATGACCCGTTTACCATCTTCTGCTTTGGTGTAATGTCTTCTATGGTAACGGTGATGCTTGGCTTAGGCGGCGGTGTGGTTTTCGGTGGAGTTGTCGTTTGAAGAGCTTTCTTTACAAATTTCTCTTCATAATCTGTGCCATAAGATAAGCATGCTGCTAATAACACTAGAATACACAGCAGGATGAATCTGCTCATGGTCCCTCAACTCAAAGATATTGGGATTTTTCTGATGTAAATTTCTTCCTCAGTGCTGCTATCCACCACCCTCAATGTTAAATCTCCTTCTACCGGTTTTGAGACGGATATATGTACTGCCACCTTTCCTTTTACCCGCTTGCCGAATTTTTTATAGGTTTTGGCTCTGGGTATGGTAAAATCCCTGGTTACTTCTGAACCGTGATAAGAAATTATAATCTTTCCATTGAAATCCCTATTTTTGGGATTTCCAATAAATAGGGTTACCTTAGCCTCGTCTCTCGTAACCTCCACCATGTGGTCGAACTCCAGCGGTGGTTCTTCTATTTCCAGGGTTGAGATTACATACTCCGGGTCGGGTTTTTTGTACAGACGTGCCATCTCATCGTCGACAAAGCCTTTAAAGGTTACCTTGATTTTCTTCAAACCGGACCAGCTTTCCGGAATTTTGAAGGATAACCTGCCTTTACCATCGGTGGTCACGATGTGGCTTTGCCCTATCCACTTTTCACCGTCACTCACGGCGATGTAGAAGATGCCATCTACGGGATTGCCGTCTGAATCTCTGAAAAATACTTTTATCTTTGTGATTTTACCGGCAACGCCCTTAACTTCCGGCACAACTATGGTGGTGCTTTTTCTCGGCCTGTCCTCAGCCTCAGCAGAAGACTCTGCAGAACTTGAGGAACCGCTATACCGCCCGTACTCTTCTCCACCGTAATATCCGCGTGCTCTGTATCCTCCTGAATAACTGTGTTCTCTGCCAGAGCTCCGGTAGGATGCGCAGAAGGGGTCTGAATAATACTCGCTGGAGAAAGTGGAACATGCTTCAGCATATATATTGTTTATCTGGTTTTGAAGTTCCCCCATGTTTTGAATCGCCTGCTGAGTGGCCCACCCGGAAATCAGCCAGTCAAAAACGCCCTGAGCATTTACCGAAGTGATTGCAAGCATGAAAAGGAAGAGAGTTGCCAGCGCAAACCTCATCTTCCTCCCTCTTTTCTCTTTACCTTTCGCTTACCTCGAAACCACACCTCCTCTACTTTCCTCATGCGCCCTTTGCGTCTCATACCTGTCGCTGCCAGCGATTACGAACACAACCTGTCCTCGGGTCCATACGTTGGTCTTGACGTACATCTTGCGATTGCCCTTCTCCCTGAACCGGTTCTGCTCGCGGTTCATGAGCACCTCCTGTACTATTTCTCCCACCCCTCCGGAGCATCGGGCCCGCTGAGGTTTACGATGAACTTCTCGTTCTCACCTCCTCCAGGTTTAAGCCTGTTGAAATTGATTAGAAATAATTAAAAATTAAAAAAATTAGACTTTATATATTTTTCGATTCTCTTTGGGTTGTGTGTTATCTGCCAAACATTTCGCTTGTGCGGTATTAGGCATGAGCGTTTGATGAAGCTGAGTCAGGGTGATGTAGAGAAGATCGTAGTGCGGGTGGTTGACTATGGTCTCAGTACGAGGTTTGTGGCGAGGCAATTTGGCATTACTCGGCGCAGGGTTCAGCAGCTGGTTAAGCATTACAGGGAGACTGGTGAGGTTCCTGTACTCAGAAGACCAGGGAGGAAGCCTTATGCCCGCTATCCAGAGAATCTCCGGGAGGTTTTATGGGCTAAGGCAAAGCTGAAGTGCTCGGCCACTGGCATAGCGGCATATTTGAGGAAAAACAGAGGTATAAGGGTAGATAACAACCTTGTGCACCAAATACTCCTTGAGGAGGGTTTGGCTGTGGAGGAGCCGAACAAGAAGGGCAGAAAGCGCCCGTGGGTGAGGTATGAGCGGAGGCATGCTTTGAGCGCGGTGCACATGGACTGGTTTTATCACAACCAGAGGTGGGTTGTAGCTGTCCTGGACGACTGCTCGCGAATGGTGCTCGCTGCCAGAGAATGCGACCGGAGAAGCGTAGAAGCTTCGATAGCGGTGCTGAATGAAGCCTATGAGCGGTATAAGCACCTTCGCAGGATTAGAGAGGTGATCACAGACCACGGCGCGGAGTTCTACGCGAATAAGAGGGATAAAAAGGGCAGAGCCAAGCACCGCTTCGAGGAGTTCTGCAAAGCTAAGGGAATCAAGCATGTGCTGTGCAAATACAACCATCCGCAGAGCAACGGCAAGATCGAAAAGTGGATCCACACGTACAAGCGATTCAGAGACGAATTCTCCTCCCTGGAGGAGTTCCTGCACTGGTATAACCACGTGAGACCCCCTCCCCACATGAGCCTGAACCGGAGAAAGCTGGAAACTCCAGCTCAACGATTCTACTCCTCACTGAAGCCATTCATGCTGGGAAAGTTTATGTCCTGGGCTGAGAAAGAGGTGAGTGCATGAGGCGAAATAATTTCCAGATAACACAAAAATTTAGGGATTGTCGAAAAAGGGGCTGTCCAAATAAGGAGGTGGTAACCTATATATTGGCGGCATTGTAGATTTTGTTGAACATGAGGATAGACATTTTTGATTACATTATTGGGTTGGGGATTTTTCGGAGGAATAAAGTTCCTGTGGAGTTGAAGCTTTTAGCAATAGTGAACTACATATTTATGAGCAGTTATCGCAGAACTGCCAATACTTTATCTAATTTAAAAAAATCAGCAAGAGTTCAGTTCACTATTGGGTATCGAAGTTCAGAGAGAACCTGAAGATTGACATAGAGGTAAAAGAACGGAAGACCATTGCTCTGGATGAGACTGTGATAAAGGTCAACGGCAGGCAGTTCTACCTCTATGCTGCCTTGGATGTGGAAAACAACGAAATAGTGTGGATGCGAGTGTATTCTCACAGAAATTATCTGACTACGCTGCACTTCGTCAAAACTGTGCTGGAATTCTGCAAGAACAAACCCATATTTGTAGTAGATAAAGCCCCATGGTATAAAATGGTGTTTGAAAGGATGGGTTTGCAATACGAACACGAGACCTTCGGCAGAAGAAGCAAAGTTGAAAGTGTATTCTCATCCTACAAGCAAAGAGCTAAGGTATTCTTCAACAACTTCAACATCAACTTCAAAAAAGCTCTGAAAAAGGAAAATAAAAAGCTCTGGTGGACAACAGCACTAAAACACGCCAACTCACTCGCCACAACATTCATGCTATACTACAACTACCTCAGGTGAAAACATGGTTATTTGGACAGGTCTGTCGAAAAAACCTAGAAGTTACATATGAGTGATAGCTCCGCATTATGATTCATGCCAAGGCAACTCATGCATCAAATTCCGTATACGACCGCCTTTTTACTGGCGGAGCTACCACTCGATTAACACTTCTTTCTGGCAAATAATAAAGCTTATTGAGGCGGTTGTTTCAGAGCTTGGCTCTTCTTGGGAGCTTAGCAGGCGTGGCAGGCCGACGAAGTTTTTTACCCAAGCAGCACGCGCTCTTCTGCATACTCACCACCTTCATGGGCTGGACTCTGCGCAAGGCGGAAGCCTGCTTAGCCCTTCTTGGCATTAGCATAGACCACTCCACCGTAGGCAAGGCAATGCAGCGTCTGCCTGAGAGCTATTTGGAGCGGGATGTAGCGCTGCTCAACTCCCGCATCTCCCGGCTTCTCGGGCGGAGCGGTATTTACGCTCCCGACTCACTGGTATAGCCTGCGACAGGAGTAAGAGGAAGGTTATCAGAGCGCTGAAGGTGGTTGAAGTGGAGGAGCACGTGAAGCTTCACATCATCGCGGAGCTCCGCCCCGGCTTCACCACCATAGCCAGCGCCAAGGTGAGCTCTGGTGAAGCTCACGACGCTCCTGTGGCGAGGGAAATGCTCTCGCAAGGCGAGCTTGAAGACGTACTGCTGGCGGACAGCGTCTTTGACAGCGAGCAGATTTTTAAAACCTGCTTCGATAAGGGCTTGACTCCGCTGATTAAGCCGAGGAAGAATTCCAGACGCGGAAGGTTCAGAAAGCGGGCGAGAAAGTGCTTCTCCAGAGAGGCGTACCGCTTTAGAGGCGTGGTAGAAGGCGTGTACGGAGCCATGGAGCTTAAGTACGGCGCCAGAATAAGGGAGAAAAAGAAAAACTAGAGCAGTGGCAGCACTGCTCCTCGCCATGGCATACAACAACTTAAGCGCAACGCTCAGAGTAATCAGCATGAGCTTCGAGATGGCTCTGAAAAATAAGGTTTACGTTTTGATGGTAATTCGTCGACAACCTTGATTTTTCTATTTCTTCTGGTGCTAGTAGAAGATTATTTTCGAAGCTCCTTTAGATGCTACATATAACAAAAGATAATAAAGAAAGTTAAGATTAAGAGAGTAAGCTAACGGCGATGTTCTTCTCTGTTAACATTTCTTATGTTGTAAGTGAGTTAAAAACGCGGAGAGAGTTGAGACGATTTCTAAACGTTGAAGAAGTTTTAGATTCAGGCTATGTTTGCCGGTTTCTCTCGTGTTTCACCCCGAATCGTTTATTGTGCTTGTTTCACGGCTCCTCAACCTTCAGTGTGGGAAAAGAGGTAAGAAAAGAGCCTGGCTCATAGTAGATGCTACCGATATTCAGCTTGACATCAACTGGTTCCGCAGGAGGATAAAGAAGGCGGATTTAGGATCGCGAGTTCAAGTGGGGCTATTCTCCTTCCAAAGGCTACTACATAGGTTATAAGCTAACGATGGTTGTGGATAAGCGAAATCTCAAGCCATTGGCTTTTTTAATCCATGAAGGCTCGCCAAACGATGCAAAGCTCTTCAAAGAGGTTCTGGAAGAGCTGAAGCGCAGGAGAATCTTGAGAAAAGGTGATGTTGTGCTTGCCGATAAGGGCTACTACAGCTATAGAAACTACGTTATGGCGATTTCGAGATTTAAAGTGGTGCCTCTGATATTTCCCAGAAAGAATTTCTCGCTTTCAAGGCTTCTGGGTATGTTCTCCTATCCGCTGGAGATTTTCCTCTCCAGAAGTGGAGAAAAGTTGATTTTTGTGAAGCTTATGAGGGAGTTTGTCAGATTGATTAAGGAGTGGGAGAGGTTTAAGGCTGAGAGAAGCGTTATCGATGATTTGTTCAAAGTGGCGAAAAATTCTTTCGCGCTGGATAAGCTGCACCGCTATACTAAGCGCTACGTGAAAAAGTTTGTGGCTCTGAATGTACTTTTGGTGGGAATGGTGGTTTCTCGCGGTTTTAGAGAGAAAGAAGCATTGCAAAGGCTTGCTGAGTGGCGAGCTGACCGAAGCCCCTAGTTATAAATTAAATTGCAAAAATTTCCATATACTACTTAACCAATTCCAAATACTTTCTAACAAGCTTTGAGTTGATGATATTTTAGTTTTTTTAACATAAATCACTACACTATCTGTACCAACTTGATTTGAGGTATCATATGCCTTTACTGTTATAATATGCTTACCTTGCGAAACTGTTATTTCAAATTCATATGGACTCTTATAATCTCTAGATATCAAATTTCCATCCACATAAAGTTCTACCCGATTTATTCCTATATCATCAATGACTTTTGATTTTATCCTTATTTTGATATCATCTAATATATTAAATATTTGGCCATCAGATGGTTCAATAATATCTATGAATGGTGATTTATCTCTTATTTTTATTATATTTTCTAAAGCAAAAAGATATACTCTATTATCGTCACTCCCGGCAACAATATACTTACCATCAGGAGTTATAGCAACTGAATTTACATAGGAATCAGTTTCATAGCTCCACAGTAAATCCCCATCTCTGTTAAAAAGATATACTTGGTCATCCCAACTCCCGGCAACAATATACTTACCATCAGGAGTTATAGCAACTGAAGTTATTCTATCATCAGTTTCATA
>JALUWC010000245.1 GCA_027019885.1 Geoglobus sp. | reverse complement strand
GATCTTCTCTACATCATCCTGATTCAGCTTCATCAAAGGCTCGTGCCTAATACCGCACAAGCGAAATGTTTGGCAGATAACACAACAAAGCCAATTAAATCGTAAGGTTTATAAATCCGTTTTAAATATACAGAGTTAAAAGTTAAAAACATAATGGTGTAAAAACCATGACGCCCAGAAGCATAAGTCTATATATTAGAAGAGAAAGAAAAAGAGATAAATTCTGTTTGTTATTAATGTTAGTAATGTTATTTTCTTCATTTTACTCAGTTAATGCTCTTGAAGTAAAAGCGCCAAGCCTTCCCGCAAGGGTGGATGAGGGCGAAAGTATAGAGTTTGAAATTACGATTTCTGATTTTAAGTATGCAGACAGGATTGTTCTAACTTCCTCCCTGGAGAAAATCAAGGGCGCCCCTCTCTTCTACATCCAGGAGCTGGACAAGAGCTTTGACGGACCGTATGCAGAAATTCCTGTACCTAAGCAGCTTGGTAGTCTCACCGTAAAGGTGAAGGGAAGGGCGCCGGCGGGCACATCGACGGTACAGCTGGATGGTCTGGAGGTAACGCGCTTCAGAGAAGAGGAGCTGATTTACTATCAGGTGGCACTCTATCAGGAGGGGGAAAAGGAACCAGTAACCACACCGGCGTTCAAGCACTTCAGGTTGAACATAAAGAAGAAGGAGGAGTTTGGGCAGGCGCTTCAGCAGATTCCGGAAGATTTCCGGAGCGCAAAGCAGGTGGCACAGGAGCTTTTCGACAAGGGTCTGGTAAGAGAGGCCTTTGAGCTTGTTGAAGCGTTGAAGCAAACGAAAGCGGCGCAAACGCCGCTGTGGCTGAAACTTGCTCCAATTGCGACCGCACTTTTTGCCTTTATAGTGGGATACTGGTATGGCTCATCGGGAGGTGAAAAGGAGGAAGAATTTGACTGAGAGGTGTTAAAATGTTGCCAAATATGATAGTTGCAGTTGGAGGTGCGGGGAAAAAATTGGTGTTTTCACTGCTGGATAAGGAATGGGTACTGGAGGAATTCTTGAAACCTTCAACAAGACCTCTTTCATGTAGCGTATGGATAGTTGACACAGCAAGAGATGAAATAGGTGAAGATGAGAAGAAAATCGCTGATATACAGGACAAAATATCTAGAATACAGGGAAAATTTCGTGAAAATACAAGATCGAATGAGTTTCCGGGAACTATAACCATAAAAAACATACCCATTACAGGACTTCTTCCGCTGACCTCGGCTGCGGATATATGCGGGGAGGAGGTTAAAAGGGATGTAGCAAGAGCTACAGATATAAAAAAATGGTGGTTCGACCTAGACTGCTACAGCGAGGAGACGCGCAGGACGATAAATGAGCAGGAGAACTTTAGGGGGATAAACTTCGCCACCGGAGTGGTGCGCAGAAGGGCGCTTGGAAAGGCGTTGTTCTTCAAGGCACTGAGTGAGGACATACTACCCCTCAGCGAGAGGCCCAGCCCCGCAAAGGTGGCAATGGTTGTTGGTTTAGGAGGGGGTACAGGTTCGGGGATGTTCATCGACCTTGCTAAGAGACTGAGGGAGGGAGGAAGCTGCGATGTTGTGCTGTTTGGAATACTCCCCACAACACGTGAATGGTCGGAGGAGAGGGCAAACGGATATGCAGCGCTTTGTGAATTAGAGCGCCTGACTTTGGATGAGGGTTTAAGAGGACTTTTTGCAGATATAATACTTGTTCCTTTGGAACCCACAGGGTACAAGGGTCATATAGGTCCTGAGGACAGTGAAACCGAACTACTCCTCAAAGAATTTTCAGAAGCCTTCCCCTATACCTTTATATCCTACTACAAACGCGGAGGGGACAGGGACTTACTTTCCGGAAGCAGGGGCGGCAGAGAGAGGCACACGCCTTTCATCATCGCCTCCTCCTGCGTGCTGAGGTATGACGTGGAAACAAGGAGAAAAATTGCAGAGAGCTATGCAGAGGCTCTGAAGCGCAGAAAAAACGCTCTGGAAATCTGCCAAGAAATAAATCACGAGGTTGACAGATTCCTCGGGGAGCACGGATTTGATTCAGGTGAACTGGTGGAAGATGACGTCACGCTGGTGGAGGAGAGGCTGAAGCACTTTAAAAAGTGGCTTCTGGAGTCGGATTTCTTTTCGGAGCTTGGATATACTAGCTTCAAGGAATTCGTGGGCGCTCTGGAGAATGCGGAGGGTGCCTTAGAGGACGGGGATATGGAAGAGAAGGTGGAGCTGATAGAAGAACAGATGAACCTTGCATATCAGGGGCTCGGAGAGAGCAAGGATGAGATAGAGGAGCTTTTCAGAGAGGTGGTGCTGGGAGAGATAAGGGAGATAAGCTCTCTCTTAAATCTGCTCAAGAGAACCGGCGAAGTCGCCGACTACGATGTTAAGAGAATCGTGAAACAGATGATAAGAAAAGATAAGGGCAAAGCAGGTGACAGCCTTCTGATAGGTAGAAAGCTAAAGGAACTCAATTCTGAGCTAATAAGTTCCAGAAAAAAGAGAGATAAGCTGGAGAAAGAGCTTAAAGAACTTGAGGAAGAGACCGAAGAGAGGGTGAAGGAGTTTGAAAGGAGAATAAAAAGGCTGACCGAAGAGGAATTTCTGCACTTGGCAGAGCTTGAGAGCGAGCGGTTCAGAACAAAGCTGGAAAGGTATCTCAGAAATCTTCAGGAGGAGCTGGACAGGTTTGCGGAGCTGCGTAGTAGACGCCCACGTTCCCGAGGTAGCTCCGGCATGCTTGATAGAAGTCTTTCAGAATTTTCCAGGACGGTGGAGAATATAGATGAGGACTTCGATGAGGTGAGGGGAAGAATTGAAAGATCGTTGGAGCTATTGGGAGAGTACATGAGGGTGTGGAGAACTGCCTCTCGTAAGCCAAAGCTTCTTTCCCGGCTGATAGGGAAATTTATTGAGCCACCTGATGAGCGGCGCGCTAAGCAGGCGAGGATGACTGCCGAGAAAATTGCGGATGAAATATCAAGCCTTGGAGTATTCGGTGTGGAAGAGGGTAGAGTGTGGGTGATTTTTGATTATCCTCTGGAGGAGAAGCTTGAGGAGCATAGAAATATGCTTATCAACGAGGTAGTCAAAAAGGTGGAAGTTGAGGTTAGCAAGAGTTTTGGCACAGAGCTTGATGAGCACATCCTGAAGGAAATTGAGAGGAGCATAGCTGTGGGTAGATTTGAGAGAGTGCTGGAGAAAATTGTGAGAGTGGCAACCAGCTATGAGAGGAAAAAGAAGAGGCTTGAAGAAGAACTGGAGGAGACGAAGAAGAAAATAGAAATCCTCGAAAATGAAAAGGATGTTCTGGCATCTGTTGACGAACTTTACAAAAATTTAGCAATAAAAATTAAAAAATATATAAAGACGAACAGTGAATATGAGAAAAAGATGGAGGAATTCAGCAATCTTGTGGGAGGACACATTCAGAGAGGTGAAATACAGGAGGAAAAGCATATAGTTGTAGAAATCCCACCAGAAGACAGAAGAGCCTCTGTAGGCAGGGAAAGCATCGCTGAACTAATGACTGCTCGTCCGGGAGAGAGGGAGCACCTCACGCTTGAAATTCGGAGAGTAGTAGAAAACAAATTAATACAGAGCGAAAAATTCTGTGGACTTGTTCGCAGAAGATTTGAAAATGTAAAGGGAGACAGAACTTGGACGGTGAAGCAGGTGGCACTCTATATAACCTCCATAGCAAATTCTGGAGAAAACGCCCTGCAGCTCCCTGGAAATTTCAGCTTCCAGGACTACTTCGGTCTGAGACGTGAGGACACAGGAATAGCATCGCTTAATGCCGGAGACAGGTGGGATGTGGGACTGACCCTCTTCATAGGCGGTGTAATGCTTGACAACGTTGCCTTCGTGGCAAAGCCCGTGAAGGGGTTCTACAAGGGTTATGAGGAAAGGGTGAAGTTGCTGAAGGGTGCAGCATTTCTCCACCACTCCTACGCGCTTGAGAACGGAAGCTATTTTGTGAGAAAGCCTGTTTCGCTGGAGACCAAAGAGAGAGAAATGTTTTTTGGTAAAAAGGGAGAGGTTGAGGAGAAAATAAAAGGGTTGTACGAAGAAAAGTCATGGCTGGAGAGGGGTTGTCATGAAGCTGGAGAAGCCTGAAAAAAGGCATCTGATTATTGTGGCCTATGCTCTTATTCTGCTGGTGCTTTCCATCCCTATTAAAAACCTTCTGGCGGATGCCTGGGTCTCCAGTCCTGGACTAAAGGGACTCTTATACGAGCTTGAAAGGGAGACCGGTAAGCCCGTAGTGGAGCGCTGGAAGAGTTTGGAGGTTTTAGTCTTAGGAATCTTCTGGGGGATGCTGGCAGCTACTTCTTGGCTCGATTATAAGAAGAGGTTGCAGGGGGTGTTGTTGCTTTTGGCTTCTTCAATAGTTGTGCTCGCATATGTCTCCTACCTGCTTCCGAGGTCGGTGTTCTTGCTAGTCGGCGCCGTAGCAGGGGCGCTGATTACATATGTGCGGTCGGAGAAGGTGACCAAAACCTACAGGAAATGTGAATTCGGAACAAAAATCATCTACTGGATAGGCTCTCTCGCTGTAGGTATCGCTCTGCTCAGTGTGATTGCTCATAACTATGCGCTAAATAGAGATTTTGGTTTTATAATTGAAATGCCCTATCTCATGTATTTAATATCTTCGGTAGCTTTTGTTAAAGTGCTGAAAAAGTTTACCGACTACGAGGTTTCCAGTACCAAGGTTATGGTCGTAGGACCCTACCGCGTGGGCAAGACGGTATTCATGGGGGCGTGCTACGATTATGCGGTCGGCGAAGACTTGGTTGCGGAATTTCCTACTCCTGATCTGGTGGATGTGCACCGCCACCTGACGCAAAGCAACGCAGCAATGCCGGAGTGCTGGCCGCCCCCCACACCGCCCCATGCAATAAAGGAGTACAGATTCACCTACACATGCGGTACGCTTTTTGTAAAGGATGTGGAGCTGCTTGCGTACGACTACTCAGGAGAGCTTTTCGAAGAAGTGCTGAGATTCCTGCGAAGGGAGACGGAGGGAATAGGTGAGATGCCAAGAAAGATAGGAGCCTCAATACTTGCAGCCGATCAGCTGGTATTTCTGCTGGATGTGCAGGACCTCTCAGGCGAGGGTGAAACGAGAGCCGCTCTGGGTGCATATATAGAGATTGCCAAGAACTCAAAGAAACCCTACTATCTGGTGGCCACCAAGTGCGACGCCCTCTGGGATGCCAAGTGGGAAGTTTCGGATGAAAACTATGAAAGGTTAAGAGCAAGGGTTATGAAGGTGCTGAACCGCTACCCCGAGTTTAAAGTGCTGGAGAAGAGGTGCCGGGGTGATGTGATGTATGTGCTGGTATTCACATCCAAGGATGGCGAACGCAGGGGATGTCCGCATGTGAGGGAGGAGGGAAGGTTGCTCTCCCTAGGTTATGACCGCGTGCTGGAGGTGCTGGGCGGTGCCGGTTGAAGTGAGGGTAAGCTTGGAGGTGTACCACTCAACGGGAAAGCCGCTTAAAGGAAGCGGAAAATACGAGAAACTCGTGAGTCACCTGGACCGGCGTAATGGCTATTTCTACATGAAGAGAGAGAAGGAAGTTTACACTCTGGTTATGCATACCCAAGCGTCTTTCAGCGAAAAGAAGGGAAGGTATGAGAGGATATACATGGCATGCAGGACACAAGCTTCGAGTTCTGCAGCAGCCGTGGGGATTTTTCTAAGGGCTTTGAAGACTATTGAAGGCGAGGAAACGGAGTGGGGACAGGTAGTAAAAATCAGGCATCCCGGGGAAATTGAGGAGCTTCTGGATACCATGAGAAGAGCTGAGTATCTGGATAAAAGGAAAGCCGGAAAATACCGCAGCGCTGTAGAGGAGGCGCTCAACCGCGAGGAAGCGGCTACCTTCGAGGCGAATATAGAGGAAGGTCTTACCCTCGCCCTTACAATATGCGACTCCATAGATGGAGCGGAGGCTGTGCTCCACTTTAAAAACTACTCTCCTTATGATATATTCACAAAGTATGTGGGGATATTTATAACCGGTTCCCCGCTAACTCCGGTTGGCGAATTTAGAGAACTTGTAAGGAGGAAGGAAAGGGAGGTTCTGAGGGAGGAAATGTTAGGGTTATTGTCTAAGATGGAAGAAAACCTCGAAGGAGTTTGGAAGATTCTGAACCGTCATCCAGAGCTGAAGTACGATGAAGGCGTAAGAAGGCGTATGAGCAGAATTTCGCAGCGCCTAAGCAGGCTGGTTCCTACGATTGCGCCTGCAGCAAGACACAGATACAGAAGATACGGCACCACTATGGAAGGCGATGTCACATTTCGTATGGAGAGAAGCAGGAAAAGAGACCTCCTTGAGAATGTGGAGAGACTGGGAATGGCACCCATAGAGGTGGCGGAGAAGGCTCTTGCAGCGGTGCGCCGGTATCTTCTTCTAATAATCGTTTTCCTAGCATTACTTGGAATTATTTTCATCTCTATCTATATTGTTGAGCTGGTTTTCGATAAGAAGCTGCTCTTCACCCCCGGTATAAATGTGGTGACTCCGAAAGATGGGGCAGAGCTGTGGAAATCACCTGTGCTTGAGCTGAAGCCTGAACCATTGGCGGAGTACACAGTAACCCTGTTGTATAACGAGAGTGGCCTTAGTCCGAAATGGGAGAATAAGTGGCGGATTTACCCCCTTTCCGGTCTCACACCGGAGAAAATCTGTGGTAAAAATTTTACTCTTCTAATAGAGGCGAAAAGGTTTGAGCTACGCAATAATAAAACTGTAAGTTTCTCCGTCATGAAAGTTCCAAAAGCACCGATGGCTAAGACACTAAATGGAAAGGTATTTGTGCAGAATTCGAGAATAACCCTGGAATGGAACTATGATCCCAATTTCAAGGGCATATATTTTGTAAAAATCTACTCCTTCAAAGGGGAGGTGATACATACCGGCAACACAAGCAAAACCTCTTATGTTCTACAACAGGATTTGCCTCCAGGGAACTACACTTGGGAGGTAAGAGCGGCTGGTGAGGATGGAATATGCGCGAGTCCACCTGCAAGCCGGAAGTTTGTGGTGAGGTGAGGAGCAAAAGGTCAATAGTGGGAGAATCGGTTAGGATATTTGGTTTTGCATTTTTAGCCGCAATAGTTATGAGTGGTTTTGCATTTTCAGATTCTGCGATTTTTTCAGATGATTTTGACTATTCTTCCGTTCAGGAGATGACTGAAGCCGGCTGGAGAGTTTTTGGAGATACCGGTGGAGTTTATTTCCAGGATAGTACCGTTGGAACAACTTTTCCTGGAAAAAATGGTCCAACAATAAAGAGGTCGATTAATCTCCCACCGAACTTTGTTGTAGAGTTAAAGGTTAGAAGCCCAAGCAATTCAAGAATTTCATTTGGTCTCACTCTAACTGGGGTACAGGATACTGTATGGATCGATGATAATCCCAAAGAAGGTTGGCTTTATCTGGGAATAGGAGGGAATTGGCCAGGAAATAAAGTTTATAAAGGTTCTGATAAGCTTACGGATCTGAGAGACTTTCAGATATTTAAAATAGAGGTAGATGATGGAAATATAAAGGTGTATAAGAATGATGTTCTGATAGGGAGTTCTTATCTTTCAACTTGGGCACAGGGTGGAGAGTTTATTTTCAGCTCTCCCACTTTCTGGAATACGCACCAAGAATATGAGTACATTAAAATATATAGACAAATTAGGCAAATATCAAGTACATCTAGCACATCAACAGCTACCTACACTATCAACTTCTACGCGAGTAATGGTGGAACAATAACATTTGACGGTAAAACGTATTCAGACGGAGATTCAGACAGCTATGCTGAGGGAATCTACAGAGCCAAGGCAAATCCATCCTCTGGTTACGGTTTCTCAGCTTGGGCTACATCAGGAGGGTTAAGTGTAAGTGATAGATATTCTGAAACAACACAAATAACGATAAGTGGCGATGGGAACTTAGCGGCGAGTTTTCAACCAGTTGTTAAATTCCAGACAAATCCATCCAGTATCGGAACAATCGCAGTTAGTGGCACCGGGAAGGGTACAGGAACGTACAAAAACGAAGAATCCGCTTTGATGGAACAAGACTGCACAAATTGTTATACCATTACGGCAATCTCACCTTCTAACTATGTATTTATAGGCTGGGATGTTTCAGGTTCTCTGTCTCTGAGTGATTCAACCAGCAAATCAACATCTCTAATCGTCAGAGGTCCTGGAACTATCACAGCAAATTTTGCACAGCAAATACCAAGTCCAAGTGAGAGGATAAGTGATCTACCAGCTTTGGCAATCCATGGTGGGAAGGATACTTGGCTTCTTTCCGTAGACAGACAAATTGTCGAAGTTGAACCTGGTGATACGTTTTCAATAAACGTGGAGTATCAGATATGGAGTACTCCTGGTACAATAAGACAGGCTTACTTTATAGCTTCTTGGACTCCCTCTTGGCCTCCACCCTCAGGGTACTACTTCCCTGTGTATGACGGCATTCCTGGAGATTACCCAGGAGTAACCGGTACCAAAACTTTAACTATTCAGGCACCCTCGGAGCCTGGAGAATATGTAATGTGGTTTGTGGGACATGCCCACTACTCCTTAGAGCAGGCGATTGCAACAGAGACCAATGAAAAGAAAGATGCGATTCTGGCTTCTAAGGGGCATATACTTGTCAGGGTTAAAGAACCAACGCCACCTATCCAAGAAAATCAGCCTCCTTCTGCCTTTATCGACTCCATAACACCTAATCCGGCAGATCAGGGTGAAACTATCCACTTCAGTGGTTATGGCTCTGATCCGGATGGTACTATTGTAGCCTACAACTGGAGGTCGAGTATAGACGGATTCCTGAGCAGCTCCAAGTCGTTTAGCACTTCAACTTTGTCAGCCGGAGAACACATCATCTACTTCAAGGTAAAAGACGACTCCGGTGAGTGGTCTGAAGATGCGACAATGAAGCTAGTAGTAAACCAGCCAGAGAGAAAGTATCTAAACATCCGGGTGATGACAAAGAGCGGTAAGACATCCTTTAAAGTAGGGGATGCAATTGAATTTGTGGGTGAAGTCACCGACGATAAAGGAAGCCCGGTTAGTGGTGTTCAGGTGAAGATGTACAATCCAATTGATGGCAGATACAAATATACATCCACTTCTTCTTCCGGAAATTTTGAATTTTCGGCCAATGCCAGCAGGGGAGGTTACTGGACATTCACGTTTAAGGCGTGCAAGAGCGGGTATGAATGCGATTCAGCAGAGTATAGGATTAGCACAAAGAGGACGTACCTGCTTGACCTTTACATCTACAATGCTGCCACATCTAAGCCAGTTGATGGGGTCAAGGTATGGGTGGATGATTCTTTAAAGTCAACCACCAATAACTACGGTAGACCTGAACCAGATATCTACCTGCCCCGTGGAAGATATTTAGTAAGGATTTCAAAATCCGGTTGCAAGAGCGTCTCATTCTCAGTTGCGATACCAATGAAAAATATGAAAGAAATTCCTTTGAATTGTAAATATGAAGAAAAACCAAAGGAGCCAGTTAAAGTAAACTTTGAGTATATGGCGGTAATTGCTGAAAGCAGGGCGAATATGTACAGATTTATGGCAGAGATCGTAAAACCGTACACTAACTATAAACGTGTTGAAGATATGGTGAAGTTCTTTTTTGAAACAGGGAATAAGCTTTTATTCGAGTCATTTGACCTAATCGGGAGAATGTTCATTCCAATGTATATACCTCCAGAAGACCTTCCTCAGGAAATTCTGGTTGAAAGGTTCCAAGATATCGTTTTAGAAATGCTTCAGGTTAAATATCCGAATTTAGAGGTTGCAAATTCGGTAGCAAACTCAATAACTGGTGTGTATGATACGCTTGTTGCGATGGATAAATTTGAGGAATACATGAAAAGGAAAGGTGAAGAATATATAAAAAGCCAACAGCAGGAGTTCTGTCCAGGAAATGGAGATTGGGTATATTTAAAGCTCTTGGACATGGAAAAATTGGCAAGGGAAGAAGCCAGATACTGGAGAGCCGGTGATTTAGAAGGGTTGAAAAAGGTGCTCAGTGAAGAGAATGAAAAACTCTATGGAAGATATGGTAGAGGGATAAGTGAATACATGGATGATCTTCATACCTGTGCCAAAAAATCGGATCCCTATACCTCAGCGAGTGATTTTATCCGGGAATTCATCCTGAATAAAGAAAAGCAGTATATCAAATCCAGTCTTGAATTTGTAAAAGAGGCAAAGGAAAAGGTATCTTCTGGTGAATGGATTATTGATAGGGTGGAAAAACAAAGTCAAGTGGCAACTGCAACAGAAAACGTGTCAGCCGCTGAAACAACCACGCCAGGAGAAACACCTAAACCCGAACAATCAATAGAAAAGGAGACAAAAAAGGAGCGCAAACCAGAAGATAGTCAGATTCAGCCGATTTTTGATGCAATTTCAGAATTTATCAAAAGAATCCTTAAATTTGTACTTGGATGGTGAATTAAAAAGTCCTGCTGCCATTGATACCTCACTCTCCAGCTGAAGCAACATCACATTTTTCCTAACATAGCAAGGGACATTGCTGTTCTGGAGGATTTCGGCATAGTAAGAAAGAAAAAGAAGGGCAAAAAGGTAGAAGTAGACTTATTGCGAGGGAAATTGTGAT
>JALUWC010000244.1 GCA_027019885.1 Geoglobus sp. | reverse complement strand
GTTTTATTAAATGTCTCCTGAATTGGATTAACCATGCATAGACTTATTCAGAGGCTCAGAGATCCTCTTTGCGAGAATTCTATCTCTCCCATGATTTCAAGTGTTACCGGAGCCGGAACTGGATTTGGGTTCTGGGTTATTGCTGCTCGATTTTACTCCGCTGAAGACGTTGGGTTGATCTCCGCAGTTAAATCTGGTAAATAGTAAGGGATAAAATCGCCATAATGTTCGATAAGAGGTGAAAATGATGAAGATCTGGATACCAAAGAACAGAGAGGACTTGAAAAACCACCTGAATGATCCCTTATTCAAAAACGCATACTTTCTGATGCTATCTTCTGTGACATCAGCCGGTTCGGGCTTCTTCTTCTGGCTTCTTTTGAAGTGATGTCAATTTTGGTTTTGGGCAGTGTTCCCTTTGCAATTAACGCCGTCTATGCTTCGGCTATGAGAGTCAAAAGGAGAATTAAGCCAGTTGTTGGCGTTTACGGTGAGATAGCTTTTATTACAATAGCTGTGAGTTACTTGCTCATGCAGAAAATGGGGTTGGTTGGTGTTGGGATTGCCTGGCTTCTATCCAACATCCTTGTTGCTGGTGTAATTTCTGTGAATTTGATCGGTAAACACCGAAAACGCGTAGAATGTTAATTACGGAGTGAAACTTTTATGAACTATTGCACCGTATAACCGATAAAATCTTTCCAGTAGCTTCTTAATTTCAGGTCCCATTCTTCATACTGTTAATTAATGTTAAGTAGAATTATTTAACACTAATTGTATTATCGTAAACTTTTTAGACTTTACATCACTTAACACTAAGTATGGATATGGGTGAATTGCTGAGGCTGATTAAGGAAGGAGAATCTGAGAGAGTGGAATTTAAAAGAAGCATTTCAGGAGACATAAACAGGGAAGTTTGCGCTCTTGCGAATGCGGACGGTGGATACATACTGGTGGGAGTTGATGATGAGGGGAATATTGCCGGATGTGACGTAAGGAAAGCCCTCGATATCCTTGCAAATTCCATTCAGTCCATAGTCCCTCCACCGAAAATCAGAACACATAAGCTCTCACTTGGTGATAAAAACATTCTTGTCGTGGAGGTTGAGAAGTCCGCTTCTCTCTGCTCTGTGGGTGGTGTGGCCTACATACGAATCGGAACCGGGATAAGACCGCTGTCGATTCAGGAGATTGTAACGCTGTCTGCTGAGCTCGGAACCATAAACTGGGATGAGATGCCAAGCTTGAGCATTGACCATATCAACATGGACTACGTTAGGTGGTTCTTTTATTCCATGGAGAAGGTGAGGGGAAAGACAGTACCGGAAGATGCGTGGATGAGATATCTGAGGAGTGTTAAAGCTGTGAAAGGTGACAGATTGACGAATGCCGGAGTGCTGTTCTTTACAGATGCATCAGAGTTTTTAAGCCAGTGCAGATGCAGGGTCGTGTTTTTTGATGGAGAGCCAGAGGGCAGCAAAGAATACGAGGGGCCGGTATGGAAGATAATAGAGGACGTCTTTGCCGACATCTCCAAAGAGCTCAAAAGGATGGAGGTTGTTGTTGCGGCGAGGAGGGTAAGGATTGAAGAGTACCCTCTGAGGGCTCTGAGGGAGGCGATAATCAACGCCTTCGCCCACAGAAACTACGCGATACCATCTGACGTGAGAATATTCATTCACTCTGACAGGATAGTTGTGAGGAGTCCGGGGGGTTTAATGCCGGGTGTTGATCTGAACGATCCTGAGCACGTTCCCAGAAATCCGGCGCTCTGTCAGCTACTGTACGATGCGGGATTCATAGAAAAGTACGGTTACGGAATAGTGATGATTCGCGAGGAGTGCGAAAAGCACCCCGTTGCAAGTGTGGAGTTTAAGGCTACAGCAAACAAATTCGAGGTGATATTCGGAAAAGAGGTCGGAAGTCTGCTGGACGAGGTGGATAAGAGTATCCTGAAAATCCTCAGCACGCCGAAGAAAAGTGGCGAGCTGGCAAAAGAGCTCGGAGTTTCGAAACCCACGGTATTATCTCATTTAAAAAAGCTTGAGGGGCTTGGACTGGTCAAGAAAGAAGGGAGAGGTCCGCAGGTGAAGTACAAAATCGCTTGACCCGAGCGAGTGCCATGATGGTAAGGAGAAACGTCAGAAAAGTCATTCTGATACACGGAGGATTATCCTGGATTGCTGGGGATTTTGCGGTGATGGTGTTTGTTCTTGGTTATTCTTTAAGGTAAATTTCGCTGTCGCTGTTTGTGGTAAGTGGCTGGCAACAGAAGTCCATTTCAACTATGTTTGGATGAAATACGACAGTTTTATTAAACACCCATCAAACTCTGCAGTAATGCTGAGGTTTGATCAAAAGCTCAGTG
>JALUWC010000243.1 GCA_027019885.1 Geoglobus sp. | reverse complement strand
CAATTCCCACGCCACAAAAATCAGCGAAAGCGGGATTCAGACAAAAAGAGATGTTGAAATGGCACTGGAATATGTAGATGCGATTCTTGTTGGAACCGCGTTTATGAGGGCTGAGAATATTGAGAAAAAGGTTATGGAGTTTGTTGGTGGTGAAAATGCTTGAGGCGGTTCTTGAAGGAAGAAATCTCACATTCAGGGAAGCGTACAAAACATTTCGAGAGATATTTTCTGAGAATCCAATAAGGGTGGCTGGATTTTTAACAGCTCTTGAAGCAAAAGGATACACGGCAGAGGAAATTGCTGGATTTGCCAAAGCAATGAGAGAACATGCAATAAGCGTTGAAGTTAAGGATGTATGCGATGTTGTCGGCACAGGAGGAGACAGGGCAATGACAATCAATGTCAGCACTGCAAGCTCAATCGTGCTCTCAATCTTCAGAAAGGTTGCAAAGCACGGAAACAGATCTGTCACATCAAAGAGCGGATCAGCAGATTTTCTTGAAATGGCAGGGATTGAAATAAGTCTCCCTCCAGAAAAACTCGTCAGACTGATAGATGAGACCAATTACGGTTTCATCTTTGCTCCACTTTACCACCCAAAAATGAAGGAAATCATGCCTGTCAGAAAAGCTCTGGGAATAAGAACGGTTTTCAATATCCTCGGCCCATTGCTGAATCCTGCAAATCCATCCTCGATGCTTGTTGGAGTGAGCTCGGAGAGCATAGCAGACAAGGTTGCAGCATCTTTGAGGTATCTTGGCGTTAAAAATGCGGTTGTTGTTCATGGGTATCCCTACGATGAGGTGAATCCATCTGGAGCAAGCCTGATTATCGAGTTCAAAAATGGAAGGGCTGAGAAATACACAGTTACTCCAGAATACTTTGGGCTGAAAAGGGTGAAGGTGATTCCCTGTATATCCCCAGCAGAGAGTCTCTCAAGGGTATGCAGGGTTTTTGAGGGAAAAGGCTCGGAGGAGGACAGGGTTTTCATAACCCTCAATGCATCAATGGCTCTTTACTCTGCCGGTTTTGAGGATTTCCACGAATGCAGAGAGATGGTTGAGAACGTTCTTGATGGAACAGCCGTGAAAAAGCTGGAGGAAATCGCATGGGTTTCAAAAGGCTTGAAAGGGTAAATCCAGTGAAGATTTACAGTATTCTCAGGGATGAAAGATACCCCTTCATTCTCGAATCTGCTGAGAAGGATAGCAGAAAGGCGAGATACACATACATCTCAGCAAATCCTGACTTTGTTGTTGAGACCGGTGGGAGGGGAACGTACGTTGATGGGGAGAGTGTGAGTGGGGAAAAAAATCCATTCAAATCCCTTAGGAGCTTCAAAATCGATGCTGAAGACAGAAGATTTTCAGGTGGATTTGTTGGATACATATCCTACGATTCAGTTCTGCAGGAAATAGATGAGAAAGTGGAGAAAAGCTCCGTTTTTGGACACTATTCCTCATTTTTCGTTTACGATCATTTCAGAAATGAGCTGATTTACAGGGGAAATGATGCAGAGTGGGCTGAGAGAGTCGTGAGGAAAGCAAGAAGAGAAAACTTCGAAAATTCAGATGGCGGATCTGATGTGGTCAGGACAGATGCCGATTTTGACGATTTTGTGAGGGATGTTGAAAGAGCCAAGGAACATGTCTATGCTGGAGATGTTTTCCAGATCGTCATCTCAAGAAAATACACTCTGAAAACAGATATGGATCCTTTTCAGGTGTATCTCAATTTAAGAGAGCTGAATCCAAGCCCCTACATGTTCTGTCTTGAGTTTGATACAGCCATTGTGGGATCCTCTCCTGAAACCCTTGCAAGCGTTTTTGATGGGGTTTTAAAGGTAAATCCAATAGCAGGAACCGCAAAAAGAGGAAGGAATGAGGAAGATGACAGAATGATATCTGAAAAACTGCTTTCAGATGAGAAGGAGAGAGCCGAGCATTTGATGCTTGTTGATCTTGCAAGAAATGACGTCAGAAAGGTGTGTAAGGCTGGAAGCGTTAAAGTTGAGAGGTTCATGGATGTGCTTAAGTACAGCCACGTCATGCACATTGAGAGCGAGGTTACGGGAGTGCTTGAAGAAGGCAGAGATGTTTATGATGCAATTTCTGCATGTTTCCCTGCAGGTACGCTGACTGGAGCTCCGAAAATAAGGGCTATTGAGCTGATTGATGAGATTGAAAGGTCTAAGAGGGGGGTCTATGGCGGAGCTGTCGGATACTTTTCAAGAGATGCGGATTTTGCAATTGCCATAAGAATGGCAGAAATTGATGGAAAGAAAGTAACTGTAAGGGCTGGTGCGGGAATTGTTGCAGATTCTGTGCCTGAAAAAGAGTTTTACGAAACTGAAAGAAAGATGGGTGCTGTT
>JALUWC010000242.1 GCA_027019885.1 Geoglobus sp. | reverse complement strand
GGAGAAGAAAATCAGAGTGCTCGTGGCCAAAGTCGGCCTCGATGGTCACGATAGAGGTGCTAAAGTTGTTGCCCGCTTTCTGAGAGATGCCGGATTCGAGGTAATTTACACCGGACTTCACCGCACGCCTCAGGAGGTTGCCATGGCGGCTGTGCAGGAGGATGTTGATGTGGTGGGCATCTCCCTCCACAGCGGAGCTCATATGGCGCTCGTTCCCAAAGTGATCAACTACATTCGGGAATACGGCGGCGATCCCGACGAAATGGTGATTCTGGTTGGTGGAATAATTCCCGAAGATGAATTTGACGATCTCAAGGCCATAGGTGTTGATGGCGTGTTTATTCCCGGCACACCCATCAGCGAGATAATCGATTTCATAAAAGAGATGGTTCCGAAGAAGAAGGAGCAGGCCAAGAAAAAGAAAGCGGTGGCGTAAAACGGGGCATGGGATATGGAAGTTGAGGAGATCGTAGAGGGAATCCTTAGCGGAAACAAAAGGGCTCTGGCCAGGGGGATAACGTACGTTGAAAACGACTTCCCGGAAGGGAAGGAGGTGATGAAGCGAATCTACAGATATACTGGTAGAGCCCACGTTGTGGGCATAACGGGCTTTCCCGGTGTGGGTAAATCCACAACGGTCAGCAAGCTCACCCAGGAGTTCAGGAAGAGGGGTAAGAAGGTCGGGATAGTTGCTGTCGACCCTGGTTCACCCTTCACCGGAGGTGCTCTACTTGGAGACAGGCTCCGCATGGATGGGCTTGACACCAACAGGCAGCTGTGGCTCGATCCCGGCGTATTCTTCAGGAGTATGAGCTCCCGTGGTAAGGCTGGCGGCTTGGCAGCCAAGACAGGAGATGTTGTCAGGCTGATGGACGCCTTTGGCTTCGACATCATAATGGTGGAGACTGTTGGTGCAGGGCAGAGTGAGGTGGACATCATAGAGGTCGCTGACACAGCCATAGTTGTTCTGATGCCCGAGATGGGGGACGACATCCAGATAAACAAGGCCGGGATACTGGAGATAGGCGATATCTACGTTGTCAACAAGGCAGACCTGGGAGGGGCTGAGAAGACTGAGAAGTGGCTCAAGGCGATGCTCATGATGGATCAGGAAGCCGTCGAGATTCTCTCCAAAACAACCCACGCTGATGAACTTGCTGTTGAAAGCGGCGAAATCTTCGCAAGAATGAAGAAGGGTAAGGGGTGGATACCTCCCGTCATAAAGACTATTGCGGACAGGGGAGAAGGAATAGATGAGCTTGCCAACGCCATTGAAGAACACAGAAGCTTTATGGAAGAATCCGGGCTCTTGAAGGAGAGAAGAGCCAGAAGGCTCAGCAGAGAGCTCTTCGACCTGATTATGGACGAAATCAAGGATAGGTTAGCCCACGATGAGTCTCTGGGCTTCAGAGAAATGGTGGACAGGGTGATCAACAACGAGATCGACCCTCATACAGCTGTGGAGCAGCTTCTGAAGATTTTGATTAGGGAAAATGGAGTATAGAGTACGGGGTATAGGTTATGAAGATTGTTAAATTTACCAGAACTCTCAAGGATGAGTACGTTCCTAAAGATAGTGATATAATATGGGGTGTTGGTAGCGTAGATGAAGCAAACGCATTCATTGGCCTTGCGAAGGTGGTTGCAAAAGGCGAAACAAAAGAAATCCTGGGCAGGATTCAGAAAAAGATGTTTGAGGTTGGTACAGAATTCATATCGGGAAATCAGAAAATAGGCCAGGATGATGTGAATGAGCTTTTGAGCATCATCAAAGAGGTGGAGAAGTCGGTAAAAAAACCCAGAAGCTTTATAATTCTGGAGCAGGATGAGTTAACGGCTTATCTGAGCGTTGCCAGAGCTGTGGTAAGGAGAGCTGAACGCTGGGCTGTGAAGCTGAATAATCAGGGAAAAGTGGGAATACATGCTGTTGAATGGCTGAACAGGCTCAGCTGCCTGCTTTATCTGCTGATTCTGAAAGAGCTTCAGGGAGTTTATGAGGTTGTAGGAGAGGCAGGTGAAGGTACAGAGGAAAAAGAAGGGGTTGAGACATCATGAGTGAGATGGAAAAGAACAGGGAGAGCTGGAGCCAGTACAGCGAAACGCTGGAGAAGAGTAAAGAATATCATAGTAAGTGGCACATTGCAGTCTCAAGCCCTGTCAGGAGAGAAATCCTGAAGTTGTTGGCAGAGGGTAAAAACGAGGACGAAATAATGGAAATGCTGAAGTTATCGAAAAAGCAGCTAGATTACCATGTTGAAATCCTTCAATGGGGTTTCTGCATCCACAGGGAAGGTGACAGGTGGGTTGTGACCAAGGAGGGAGAAGTGGTACACTATCTGGATAAACAAAAATAAACAAAAATAAATAAGTAAAAA
>JALUWC010000241.1 GCA_027019885.1 Geoglobus sp. | reverse complement strand
AAAGCCGAAAAGGCAATCAAGGCTTTGACTAAACTCGGCTTTGAAATAGTTCGGCGCAGGGGGAGTCATGTAATTCTTAAGCATCCAGATGGAAGAGTGACAGTTGTGCCCGTTCATCAGGGTGAAGAGCTCGGAAGAGGCATCCTCAGAGAAATCATAAATGACGTGGGAATCGACAGGGACGAATTTCTGGAGTTGCTGAGAAAGGTATAACACTAAATCTGGAGCATTTCAGTTTTAACAGACGAATCCACAAAAGGGAGTAGTTGGAGTTGCGAGGCGAAGAACTTATAGCCCTGCAAGTTGAGATCACATTCTGGCAGAGGGTCATCGGTGTTATTCGAATAACCACCTCTCCCCCTGTCCTCTCTCCTCTACCCTATCAACCAGCAGGGAATCCAGCCCATATCCCTGCCAGAGTGTCCGATTTTTTGAGAAGACCACATTAACCGACAGAAATATAAATAATAACCTAAATTATCATAACGGCGGTTATCATGAAGTTCGTCGACAGGGTGGATGAGCTGGAGGCTCTGAGGGAAAGACTGGATAGCGAAACATTCGAGCTCATCGTTATCTACGGCAAGAGGAGAGTTGGGAAAACCAGACTGGTTCTTGAGGCTGTGAAGGGTAAAGAGCATGTGTACTACCTCGCTGTCGAAGGGGACAACCTCAGACACTTCAAGCGGGTTGCTTCCAGGCTCGTTCCAGAAATTTTCTACGCTCAGGAGGACTGGGAAGCTTACTTCAATTTTCTGAAGGGTAAAATTGCTGTAATAGATGAATTTCCCAGCCTGATTAAGGAGGATCCAAAAATTGTGTCACTCTTCCAGCGTATCGTAGATTTGATTTTAAGCCATACAAATACCAAGCTCATACTTCTGGGCTCGTCAATCTCCATGATGAGTGACAGGGTCCTGAGCTACAGGAGTCCGCTTTATGGAAGGAGAACCGCCTCGCTAAAGCTGAAACCTCTGAATTTCTTCCACCTCAGGGAGTTCTTCCCTCACCTCCAGTGGGATGAGCTGGTGGAAGTATACGGATTTGCAGATGGAATTCCCTACTACCTCGAAAAAATCGAACCACCTTTCTGGAAGTGGCTTGAAAACGAGCTGAAAAAGCCGGATACTTTCCTGAAGGACGAACTCGATTTTCTGATGAGGTATGAGTTCAGCGATGCGACAACATACAAGAGGATTCTTGAGGCTGTGGCTCTCGGCAAAAACACGCCGAAGGAAATCAGGGAGTTCATAAGAGCAAAACACTCGGACATCACCCAGTACCTGAAAAATCTCATGGAGACGGAGTTCATCGTGAAAAAAGTCCCGGTAACGGAGAATGAAAGGTCAAAAAAGGGGAGATACTTTATCGGAGATAATTTCGTTGCGTTCTGGTTCCGCTACATGTATCCGAACCTCTCCTCAATAGAGGAAGGAATTCTTGACGTTGAGGAGATAAAAAAGGATTATGCAAACTATCTTGGGACGGTTTTCGAGGAAATAGCCAGACAATTCCTCATTGAACTCAACAAACGCGGAATGCTGCCTTTAAAATTCTCCAAGATTGGAGGATGGTGGCATAAAGGTGAAGAAATAGATCTGGTTGCGCTGAACGAGCGTGAGAGAAAAGCTCTGGTGGTGGAGGTCAAATGGAGAGAACTGAGAAAGAACGAGACCCGCAGAATCCTTGAAGGTCTGAGGGATAAAGCAGAATTGATCGGACTGGAAAATTATGAGGTGCATTGTGGCATAATTGCAAAGAAAGTTTCAGACAAAGACGGGCTTGTGTGGGATTTGAGGGACTTTTCACTGGTGGCCTGAATGTTCTCTGGTGCAACATTTTTCGGATTGCGTATATAATAGAAGATAAAATTAAATACTACTACGAAGAAAATCCTACTATGAGAGTGAAGGTTACAAGAAACTACCAGATAACCATACCTGCAGAAATAAGGAGAAAAATCAATCTCAGGCTTGGCGAGGTTGTTGATGTACTCTATGACGAAAAAACAGGGGAGATAAGGATAAAAAAGATTTCAGAAAGGCGAAAAACTCTGAAAATAGGAAGAAAGCTCACCCCCGAAGAGATTGAGAGCCTGATAAATAGGGGCATGGAAGATTCCTTATGAAGGCGGTCATAGATACCAACGTCCTCATCTACGACACGTTCGAGGACAGCATTTACCACCCGCAGGCAAGAAAGCTACTCGATGAGCTTGAGCAGTGGTATATCCCGGCAATAGTCATCCACGAGTACGTGTGGGCGTTAAAATCACTAAAAATTTCTTCTGAAATGGTGCTTTACAAGGTGGAAGAAATACTGAATCACCACAAATCCAGATTGCTTGAGAACACAGAATACGACATTCTATCCGCA
>JALUWC010000240.1 GCA_027019885.1 Geoglobus sp. | reverse complement strand
TGTTATGAAATCTGCCCTTCCCGAGATTGTATAGCTATCTGCAATGTATCTGAGATTTATCTGGTATCTGTAGCCCTTCCTGTATCTTCTCAAAACTTTTTTGAATTCCTCTTCGGCCTCTCTCCCCTTTTCCACAGCTTCCAAGGGAATGAGGTCATATTCAGGATACTTTGTTTTCAGATATATCCAGTAAGGACACCTGAAAACCCAGGAAGCTACAAACCTCACACCTCAATCATGAAATGGCCAAATATAAATCATTCAGGGTGAGGTGAAAGTAAAAGGATTGATGCCGAATCTCCATCACTTTGCTGAGAGACTGAATTCGTCATGAAGAATTTTGACAGCCATTCTGCCCTCATTCCTTCTTACCACAAGGCTCACATTGTACTCGCTACAGCTCTGGCTTATCATAACAACATTTATTCTGTTCCTGCCGAGAGCTGAAAATATTTTTCCAGCAACTCCAGGCGTTCCTGCCATTCCTGCTCCAACAGCACTTATGACTGCTATGTCCTCTATTTTTGTTATCCTGCCCGCTCCGTTTATTGTCTCCTCAAGAGCCTTCACAGCTTTGCTCAGATCTGATTCATCAACTACAATAGACAGATTGAGTTCTGAAGAACTTTGAGATACCATTATGACATGAACCTTGTTTTCGGCAAGTTTTCTGAAAACGTCAGACATGACCTCTGCAAAATCAAATCCTGCACCGCTTATGTTTATAATCGCAACCCTTTCAATGAGACTTATCGCCTTTACAATGTCCTTTGTTGATCTGACGCTCTCTCTTATGACAGTCCCTTCAGCATCGGGATTGAACGTGTTCTTTATCCTCACGGGAATTCTCTTCTTTATCACAGGTTCGAGAGCCTTTGGGTGAAGAATCTTTGCTCCAAAATGAGAGAGTTCCATCGCCTCCTGATAGCTTATCTCACTTATGAGCCTTGCTTCAGGAACAATTTTGGGATCTGTTGTCATGACACCATCAACCTCCTTCCACAGCCACACCTCATCAGCATTCAGAGCTGATGCTATCAGCGTTGCAGTGAGATCACTTCCACCTCTGCCGAGTGTTGTGATCGTCCCATTTTTTGTAACACCTGTAAACCCGGCAACAACAGGCACAGTTTTTTTGAGAGACACAAGCGGCTCAAGTCTGCTCTTTATGGTTCCATAGACCTCAGGCAGAGGTTTAGCTCTACCAAACGTTTCATCAGTCAATATCCCAGCATCTCCTCCTTCCAATGCCAAGCTGTCAACACCGGATGAGAGAAGAGAAGCAGAGAGGATTGGCGCAGAAAGCCTTTCTCCAAATGAGAGTATGTAATCAAGGCTTCTTGGTGTTAGCTCTCCGAGATAGTTTATCCCGAGTAAGACCTTTTCAAGCTCATCAAGAAGCTTATCAATCTTTGAGAGAACCTTTGATTTTATCTCATCATTTTTCACAGCCTCATTCACAGCATCGTAGTGTTTCTTCATCATTTCAGCTATGAAGAGCTTTATAAAACCTGCAGATGGGTCATTGCAGCACTTTCTCGCTGCATGAACGAGAGAGTCGGTAACACCATACATTGCAGATGTGACAACAATTATCTCATTTTTACCTGAAAATTTCTTTACAAGATTAGCACAGTGGAGAATGCTCCTGCCATCCTTAACACTCGCACCTCCGAATTTCATGACAACTCTCATTCAAACAACTGGGGTTTGTATGAGTTTATAACATTTTATATTTCCATTAATTGAGGTAGCGAGGGAAAAATTTATTGGTGATCGACCAGTTAATTATTGTGGAGAGATTCTGGTGCTGGAAATGGAAATTTGTAATCCCCGGATACATGTGCACAAGAGAACTCTGCAAGCTATATGTAATCAACGGTGGGTACTGCATCCCGATTGATCTAAGCAGATTGAAGCAATAAATATGGGCTTTTTTATAAATGCAATCATTGCCGAACTATAAAAATACCGCTATGAAATATGCTGGCTCCAGAAATGGAGCTGCCTACCAGAAGTTGGCGCCATTAACGGGAGGTATCACGTCACCATCAAAAATGATCGGTAACAGCAGAAAATTCAGCGAATATTATATCGAGAACTCTTGGAAAAGAGAGCACGAAAAACACCCGGTAAATAGGAATAAATTTATAATCTATAACCGACTCCTGATATCCGTATTCTCGGTGATGCTCATGTACGGGAGAATAAAGGTCAGAGACACTGTTAGGGTTCCTCCAGACAAGCTTGGAGACAATTTGAATGAGATAATTGAGGAACTGCTCTGGGAGAACTTTGAGGGAAGGCTGGATAAGAAATATGGAATGATAGTATGCATTGAAAGCATAGAAGAGATAGGAGAGGGAAAGATCATAGAGGGAGATGGTGGTATTTACTTTGATGTTGTTTTCAACGCAATAACGTTCAAACCCGTTATGCAGGAGGTTGTAGAGGGAGTTGTTAACGAGATCGTTGAATTCGGAGCTTTTGTCTCTCTTGGGCCTTTGGACGGGTTGCTTCACATGAGTCAGATAACTGACGACTACCTGAACTATGATGAGAAGAGCAAGAGACTTGTGGGCAAGGAGAGCAAAAAAACAATCGAAGAAGGAGATATCGTGAGGGCGAGAATAGTTGCGATTTCACTGAAGGAAAAGGAGCCTGAAAAAAGCAAGATTGGCCTCACAATGCGGCAGCCCTGGCTTGGAGCCATTAAATGGATTCAGGAAGAGAAGGAAAAGCTGGAGAGTGGTGGCTGATGGTGGAGTATGCTTGCAAAAAATGCAGGTATATCACAGAGGAGATTACAGTATGCAAGGTCTGCGGAAGCAGAGAATTCGCCAAGGAATGGTACGGCTATGTGGTTGTTATTGATCCTGAAAAAAGCGAGATAGCAAAGAAGCTGGGGATAAAGTATCCCGGAAAGTATGCACTCATAGTGAGCTGAGATGCTGAGGGTTAATGAGGGGCAGAGGGGAACATTATCAAAGCCAATCGGAAAGCTTTACGAGGGAAGAGGCCCAGATCTTATAAAGAAAATTCAGGAGATAAGTAGCGCTGTGATCTTTGCCACCATAGGCGATCTTGTGACTCTTTACACCTTTCAGGCAGGGTACGAGCCAGATATCGTGATAATAGACTTCAAAACAGAGAGAAGCGGGCTGAAAGAGGGTGAAAGGGAACTTCTTCATAGCTACACACGAGGATACAGATCAATCAGGGTGAGCAACCCTCAAGGGCACTTAACTGAGGGGCTTGTGGAGGCTCTGATTCAGGCAGCAAAAAACAAAAAAACATGCATAATTGTTGATGGTGAGGAAGACATGGCAGCTTTACCTCTTGCCCTTATTCTTCCTGAAAACAGTCTGATTCTGTTTGGAATACCAAAAAGAGGAATACTGGCATACAGGGTTAATGAGAGGGATAAAGTTCTAATATCCGAGATAGTTCAGGAGATGGAGGAAATTGGTGAGGACAGGGTCAAGAAAATGCTCACAGGAGGTGATAATGATGGAAGTTCTTATTGAAAGGAAGAAGGACAATCCTCTGCTGAAAAGAAAAGAGGTCTACTTTAGAGTTAAATATGAGGATACGAAGATAACACCATCGAGAAAAGATGTAAGGGAGAAGATCTCAGGCTTGCTGAATGCAGAGCTCAACAGACTTGTTGTGAGATGGATGAAGCCTGAATTTGGAAAAATGGAAGCTGAAGGCTACGCTCTGATTTATGATAGCGAGGAAGACATGAAAGCAGTTGAGGAGGATTACGTCCTGAGAAGGAACTTTGGAGAGGAAAAAGAGGAGGAGGGTGAGTGATGCCATCAAATGAGAAGGGAGAAGTCCTTGTCTCCAAATTCTATGAAATAAAAGGAGATAAGGTTCTCAGGCAAAGAAAGTTCTGTCCGAGATGCGGAGAGGGAGTGTTTCTTGCAGAGCACAAGGACAGAAGGACATGCGGGAAATGCGGATATACTGAATTCAAGAAATGATATCTCTCGGAATTGAGAGCACTGCATGGAACTTCAGCATCGGAGTTGTGAGTGAGGATGAGATAATAGCACTTGAAGGAAACGCATACTCCCCAAAAGAAGGAGGAATACACCCACGAGAGGCAGCCCAGCATCATTCTGAGATTGCCGGAGATGTTTTGAAAAGAGTTTTTGAAAAAGTCTCATCCAGCGAGATAGATGTTGTGTCATTTTCTCAGGGTCCCGGGATGGGGCCCTGTTTAAGAATTGGTGCAACAGTTGCGAGAGCTATTGCCTTAAAGCTCGGAAAGCCTCTTGTTGGAGTCAATCACTGCCTCGCTCATGTTGAGATAGGGAAATGGCTGACCAATGCAAAAGATCCTGTAACGCTTTATGTGAGCGGTGGAAACAGTCAGATCATAGCAAGAAGAGGAGACAGATACAGAGTTTTTGGTGAAACTCTTGACATAGGTATCGGAAATGCAATAGACAAATTTGCGAGGCATATTGGACTGCCCCACCCCGGAGGGCCGGGAATAGAAAGACTTGCGCAAAAAGGGAAGAGGTATGTTGAGATGCCGTATGTTGTGAAGGGAATGGATTTCTCCTTCAGCGGAATTGTCACCCATGCGATGAGACTTTGTGATGAAGGTTACAGAACAGAGGACATCGCATTCAGCTTTCAGGAGACTGCTTTTGCTATGCTCGTTGAGGTTACAGAGAGGGCGATGGCATATCTTGAGAGAGATGAGTGTCTGCTTGTCGGTGGTGTTGGAGCAAATAAAAGGCTGAAAGAGATGCTTGAAACGATGTGCAAGGAAAGAGATGCTGAATTTTACGCACCTCCTGCAGAATACATGGGGGATAACGGTGCGATGATAGCCTACACAGGATTGCTTATGGCAGAACATGGAATTACAATGGAGACGCAAGATTCGCAGGTTAGGCCGGACTTCAGAATAGAGGAGGTCAGGATTTCATGGTGAAGGTTATACTTGGCGGTGAGGCCGAGGTCAGAATCCACAAGGATACTGTAGAGAAGATAAGGATCAGAAAAAGATACAGAATCAGCGAGCTGGATGAGGTTTTGAGGAAAAAAAGAACGGTTACCGAGGCTAAAATAATATCCAGTGCAAGAAGAAGCGGTGTTCCAACACCTGTAATTCTGGATGTTGAGAACTTCACAATAACCATGGAGAGGATTGACGGCCAGCCAGTGAGAGATGCAATCAACCCTGATGTTGCAGAAGAAATCGGAAAAAGTGTTGCAAAACTGCATTCAGCAGGCATAGTACATGGCGATCTTACCCCCATGAACATGATTCTGAAGGATGGAAGAGTCTATTTCATTGATTTCGGACTGGCATACCATGACGACAGGATTGAGGCGAAGGGGGTTGACATTCATGTTTTCTACGAGGCTCTCAAAGCAGATTTTGACAACTGGGCAGAGCTGTGGCAGGGATTTCTCGAGGGGTATTCAGAGTATGAAAAATATGGGCAGGTTTTGGAGAGGTTCAGGGAAATTGAGATGAGAGGAAGATACATCGACAAATCAGACGCCAATTTTGAGTAGGTACAGCGCAAAAACCCCTGTTAGAAACGCTACAAGCAGATCCCTGTTTTTGCAGGCAACCGCAAAAACAAGAAGCCCGGCAATTAAGTTATCCACGCTTCTTGCAAGATCGGGAAATATGAGAGATGCAAAAACCGACGCAGGAACGAATTTTAGAAATCTGTACTGCCTGATATGAAAGAAAAATGGAGTTACTCTTGTAAAATACGTTGCCAGAGCCATTCCAAGAATTAGCATCATTCTCCAGTCCATCTTTCCACCACACTCCCAGCAATTATGCCTGCCAGCGATGAAACAATAACCGCCATGCCTCCCCCAATAGCAATTGATAAGAGTCCGGCAATAATTGCAGCGATCACATGAGAATATCCCCTGGCGTTGGACACGAGTATCGAAATGAACATGGCGGTAAGACCAAAAGGAAGCACATGGTAGAAATTCTCCGGTATGATCTCACCGAAAAGAATTCCAAAAGCTGTTCCCGAAACCCAGGCAGTAAATGACAGAAAGTTCAGCCTCATCTGATACGCTGAACCCGAACTTTTCTCAGAAATTCCCAATGCAAAGGTTTCATCTGTTATGCCAAATGCCATTACGGCTTTTTTAAACCTGCTCAGATCGGGATGGAGGGGTGAGATATAGCTGCACATCAGTATGTGTCTGGAGTTTACAAGAAGAACCGCAAGGATTATTGAAGCTATACTGAAGTTTTCCTGAGCCATTCTGACAGCTATGAACTGAGCCGCACCTGCAAACACTGTTACAGACATCAGAATGGAGTAAAAATCAAAAAGCTTTGATGCAACCACCCCAAACGCCATCGAAATGAAGAAATAACTGATCATCACCGGTATGGCTCTTTTCAGTACCATGGCATGAGAAGTGTGAAGGGATTTTCAATTTTATGGCAAAAGTTTTTTTGCCACACCTCATTTCGATTCTTTAATGAGGAAACTGATGATTGCATTGTTACTCATTGCCGTGATAACAAGATTCTACGCTCTCGATGCAAGACCGATGGATCATGATGAGAGCATTCATGCCTACCTTAGCTATATACTCCTGAACAATCACGAATACAGATACGATCCTGCATTTCACGGGCCTTTCATTTACTTCTCAACAGCAGGAATATTCGGGCTTTTTGGTGACTCGAAATTCAATGCAAGGCTTGTTCCAGTCATATTCTCTCTCATTGGCATTTTCTTTTCCCTGAAAATGAGGAAATTTTACTCCTATGCACCTGTTTTTACACTCATTCTCCTTTTCTCTCCTTCCATCCTTTACTATTCAAGGTATCTGAGGAATGACATAATAGTCCTTTCCTCATTCATCGGAATAATCTATTCCTACTTCTCCTACAGGGCTGAAAGAAGACCGATATACATCTACCTCGGAGTGATTCTGTCTGCCATTGTGCTCACATCAAAGGAGAATGGATATCTCTACATAGGCACAATAGTTTCTTTTATATTTTTCAGAAAGCTCATAACCAAGGATTTTTCAGTTGACAGGTATGCAATAAAACACCTGATTCCTGCCATACTCATTGGAACTGCAATATTTGTATTCCTGTACTCAGCAGCTTTCTCTGACTGGGATGGTGTAAAAAGAGCAACTGTTGATTCTTTCGAGCACTGGTTCAAGATGCATGAAGAAAGGGATCACTGGAAGCCAATATATTACTACTCCAAGATGATCCTGGAATACGAATTTCTGCCCCTGGGGATGGTTCTCGCTGGTTTGTTTGAATTTCGGGACAGAATTAAAAATAAAAGCATTTCAGAGATGGAGTTATTTGCACTCTACTGGCTCATAACAGCCTTCCTGATATACCACGTTCTCAACCACAAGGTTCCGTGGCTTCTTGTCCATATGGTAGCTCCTATGGCCTTTTTTGGTAGTCTGTATGCCAGATATCTGAACAGGAAAGAGGGGCTGGCAGTTTTCTCTGCATTACTGATCGTGACAGCTGGAGTCTCGTTTTATCTCACTTACGTGGACAGCACAAACACAAGCCATGATTTGATTTACATCCAGGCCCAGCCAGATGTAGAGCTCCTTGCAAAAAAAATAAAAGAATTCAATGGCAGTGTCCTTGTTTTCGTTCCAGGAAACGATTACTGGCCTCTCCCATGGTATCTAAGACATGAAAGCGTTGCGTTCTCTGCCAGGTATTACGATGGATACGATGTGGTCATAACCTCATCAGATCAGATTGAATTCGTAAAAGAAAAAGGATATATTTTAGATGGAAAATACACCATAAGACCCGGACACGATCTGTACTGGTTACATAAGACCTAATGCTGTCAGTTCCTCAGCAATTTTTTCAACAGCCTTTCTTGCATCTTCCGGATTTTTCCCTCCAGTGACAACCATCTTTCCCGATCCAAATATCAGAACGACTACTCTCGGATCTCTCAGTCTGTAAACCAAGCCCGGAAACTGCTCAGGCTCGTACTCTATGTTTTCCAATCCAAGCCCAATTGCAATGGCATTGAGGTTCAAGTCCACACCAAGATCGGCTGAAGCAACGATGTTCTGAACCTTAACCTCAGGGTCTTCAAAAACCGGAATGCCGAAACTTCCAATTATTTTTACAACCTGCCCTACAGCTCTTCTCGCATCCTCAACACTCTTGCTTCCCGTGCAAACAACCTTACCGCTTCTGAAAACAAGCGCTGCAGCTTTTGGCTCTTTTATTCTAAGAACAAGCCCCGGAAACTGTTTTGGTTTGTATTCGGCATCTTTTACCTCCCTTGCTATTTTGTTAAGATCTATGTTCTCGCCAATCTGAGTTGATGCAACAACATTTTCAATTTTGATCTTGTAATCTGGCTCCATATTTAAAGAGGTTTATAAACCGTATATATAGGTTTGCATGGTAAAACACAAAAAATTGAAAAGAGAACAAAGGTTTAGAATCGCTTATTGCTCATCAGAATCAATACAGATGCCAGTGCTATTGTCGATAGTATCACCCCAAATCCAGGAACCCTCCAATGCTCTTTTGAAGATGGCAGGGTAAGTGGTGTAGAGGTGTGTTCTGGAGCTGAACCGGATGGTGTCGGTGTTGTACCAGATGGAATAGGGGTTGGACTGGTGGTAAGCATAGGGGTTGGAGTTACTGTGGGTGATATCGTGGGCACCGCTTCAACTCTGGGTTTTGCCTTTGCCACTATAGCAAATATGCTGAATGATTCAACCCTTGCTTCGAAGTAAACGTAGTTTTCATCTTCTCCAGTAATTGCAGAAGGTATTTCGATCCACCGTCCGGCGTATTTCATCAGAGTGACCGTTTCTTTTGAATATCCTTTTTCTTCCAGCCAACCCTTCGATACCCTGAATTTAATTCTGCCCTCCGGCTCCACCTTTATCTTCGTTCCGTACTTCACGATTGAAACCTCGAATATGGTGTAGGGGTCGTAGGGTGGTGGAGGTATCACTTCTGGCAGTGATTTGACCTTCGATACCGCTATTGCTACTGTCATCATTTTTTCTGGTTTTATGATAATGTCTTCGACCCCTATTTTTTCTGCTACACTTTCAGAAAGTTCGAATACAGCCTCCTCCTCTCCCGAAACAAGTTTTGCTGCGATGTGCTCGAACTCAGAAGGTGCTTCGAGTGGCGGTGGAATGAATGTTTCCGCAGGTGCACCGGCTGCTGGCGGAGGTGAAGGAGGTGGAGGAGAGGTGATGGTTATCTGCTTTGATTCAGTATCTGTGGCTCCATCGTTATCCGTTACGGTGAGTGTTGCCGTGTAAGTGCCTGCTGAAGAATAGGAATGTGTTGCATTAACGCCGACGGCTGTGCTGCCATCTCCGAAGTCCCAGGTGTAGTTCACTATGCTTCCATCTGGGTCATGGCTGGATGACGCGTTGAAGGTGAGGGTTTCATAGGTTCTAGCAGACGTTTTGCTGACTGTGAAGGTGGCTACTGGCGGGTTATTTATTACCTGGACGATAATGCTTGTGGAGTTGGCGTTACCGGCAGAATCGTTTGCCTGGATGGTGTAGTTCCAAATACCGAGGATTGTGGTGTTTATGGAGATGTTGATGTTGAAACTGGTATAGCTTCCTGAGGTGACGAGGCTTCCATTTCTGTAGACTGCATAGCTGAGTGGATTTGCATCGGTTATTCTAACTGTCAGGTTTGCCGAGGTATTTCTGTAGACTGGAGAGGGGTTGCTGACTACGGTGATGGAAGGTGGTGTGAAGTCAAGAGTTATAACTCTCTTCCCTGTTAGATTCCAGTTATCTTCTGTATCGTTTACATATACGGTATAATCATGGTGACCTTCGGTGGTTAGTGAGAACGTGAAGTTAACGGCCTTTCCGCTTCCGAGCCTCGTCATGGTGTAGTTAACACCGTCTATGTTGATCAGCGCCGTGGAGACGTTTGAGGTGGTATCAGTTGCATTGATGGCTATGGTAACAGGGGTATTGGTTATGGTGTTGTTTGCAGGTGTTGGCGGGATAAATGTGACAGATGGTGGTGTGACGTCAGGTACAAGTATAAGGATCAGTGACAGGGAGGCGTTGAGATTTACCATTGTTCTGTTATATCCTACTCTGGCTTTTTCTGCATTTATTGTGTAGGGGGACTCATAAGTCTCAGAGGTTGAAGTTTTCGTATACTCTTTCAGCGTTAAGGTTGGAATCGTGCCATTGGCATCGGTTGTGCCGGAGAAAACCGACGAGTTGGTTGAATTGAACACTTCAACGCCTGCACCACTCACCGGATTATTGAGCATGTCTACCACAGTTATGTCAAGATACCAGTAGACGTTGAGGAGTGAGTTTGTATCAACGTAAACCTTTGACTTGTTAAAGGTGGTGTTGTACGTGCTGATTGTTGATGAGACCAAGTAGAGGTCGTTGGCCGTGTTGCTGATTGCGGATTCGTTGATGTCGGTTGTTAGGCTCTGCAGGTAAACACCGTTCGCATTGTTCTCTATGGTGTTGTTGTTCAGGGTTAGGCTTTGAATGCTGTTGTTGATAAGATAGAGGCCGTAGTTGGTGCTGCCGGTTATGGTGTTGTCCTCAAGCTTTACAGCTCCTCTTGCCCTCAGATATATGCCATGCCCAGAAGAGCTTGCGATGGTTGAATTGAGAATTGTGATGTTTGCACTGTTCGCATTATTGCCCATTACAATGTAAACACCTTCATAACCAGCTCCTGTTACAGTC
>JALUWC010000239.1 GCA_027019885.1 Geoglobus sp. | reverse complement strand
ATTTCCGGAGAACCCGGAGATCACTCCGCACCCCTCCTCTTGATTGCTCTCATCTCCATCGCCTACACCCTCTCAAACCCAAGCTTCAGCTTGTGCACTAAAATTTCAGCCCTCTCTATAAGCTCCTGCGGGATTTCCAATTTCTCTTCCAACCGAACCTTTATCTGCCCCACTAAAGCCTTTATCTCCTCTTGCAACTCCCCACGGCAGTACTCAAGCAGGTCGCCTGCGTACTTGTAAGCACCAGCACCATCTCCAATCTTCAGGTTTATCAGCATGAGTTCTCCGCAGTAGTAAGCGGAGCGAGAAAGATCTTTGTCATTGATGCTCTTTTTCAGGCTCTCCCTGCAGCTTATGCTCAGGTACACAGAAAGCTCCTTCTGCAGATCAGCCATGCTCTGATACCTCTCCTGCATGTTTTTCTGAAGACATGTCATTATCACGTGCTCAACCTCCTTGGCATCTGGATTCAGCTCAGAAGGGAGCATTGGATCTTCCAGCACTATTGCTGAGGTCAGCTCTGTGAAATCCTCACCTTTGAAGGGGAGCTCTCCAGTCACAAGCTCGTAGAAGATTACGCCAAGCTGCCATATGTCTGTTCTTTCATCCGGCTTCCCGAATTTTCTTGATATTTGCTCGGGAGCGGCGTAGAGGGGGGTGAATGATACCACTGTTGAGGTGGATTCTGTCAGCACCTTCGATAATCCCCAGTCCGAAATCTTTGGAATGCAATCCTTTAGCAGGATGTTCTGGGGCTTTAAATCCCTGTGAATTATGGGTTCTGGCAAACTGTGAGCGTATCTCAGCCCGTCAGCCACATTGAATATCATGTAAGCTGCCTCCCTGACATCCATGGGCTTAGCAATATCAGCAAGACTGCAATCGCAGAGTTCCATTTCGATGTGCGGTATTGGCAGAATGTTGTAATCGTAAATGCTTACTATGTTTCCGTGCTTTAGCCTCGTCCAGTTCTGAAGCTCCCTGATGAAGCTCTTTCCTGTTGCAGCATCTAAGCTTATAGGAATCTTCACAGCAACAACTCTGCCATCCTTTCTTTTAGCCTTGAAAACACTCGCAAAACCACCCTTGCCTATGAACTCAACTTCGGTGTAAATTTCGGAAAGCTCTGGAGGGAAGGTTTTTGGGGTTGTAGGTTTGGGTGTGAAGTCTGATGGAAAAATTGGTGCGAGTTTTTCGGTTTCTTTTGATTCACTAACGTATGTCCAGAATACATACTTTTCCTCGTACTTCCTGCCTTTACCATCCTCAAACGATGCTTTTATCTCAAGAGGTACATCGCCCTTGAACTTGGGCTTTATTCCGACTTCAATTGTTTTCGTTTCGTTTGCCTTTACCGTTAATGGCTCAATTCCCCTTGCCTCAAAATCCTCTGAAAAGGATAGCGTCAGGTTGTATGCGTGAGCGAGGCCTTCATTCCTTACGCTTATCCTTACCCTTTGCCATTCATTCAAATTAAATTCGGTCTGATTCAGATTTAACAAGATCTTGGGCTTTTCCCCCTCTATCAAACCGTACAGAGCTTTTAAATCCTCTTCGGGGTCTGTTATACGAATCGAATCCATGAGAGTTGAACTTTCAGCTTCCGTGATCTCTTTCTGAAGCTCAATCCTTGTCCTTTCATATTTACTTTCCAGCTCCCTCAACTCCCTTTCAATTCTTTCAAGCTCTTTTAAAACCTGGTTGTATCTTTTACTTCTTATCAACTGATATAAATTCCTAATATCACCACTTACAATTACAGGAATTCCTTTCGATTCGAGTCTACTAGCCTCTTTTTTAATTGAGCTGAGTTTTTCTCTGATAAGTTCCTCTTTCAACCTATTTTCTGTTAACTTCTTAGCTTTCTCTGCTAGGTCAAGATTAGGATCTATCTCTAGGGCTCTGTCGAAGCATTGTAAGGCCTCCTCATACCTGCCAAGAATTCCGAGAATACTACCTTTGGTAAGCCAAACATCAGCAAAATTTGGATTTATTTCTATGGCTTTATCAAAGCATCGCAAAGCTTCCTCGAATTTCTTCTCATTAAATAGCTTTAACCCCTCTATAAACCATTTTAGTGCATCTTCATTTTCACCAAACAAACCCATCCCTCATCCCTTCCTCATCATCTCCTCCACTTCTCTCAGCCTTTTCTCAATTCTCGCATCAAGCTCCCTCTCCTCAACTCCAGCCTCACCTTCAAGCATTTTCACCACTTCGTTAACCTTCTCATCATCAAATTCCCCGCTTGTCAGAATGCTCTCGCTGGCAGCATCAACAACAACTGACAAAGCTTCTTCAATGCTCTCAACCTTCATCATGGCTTTCTCGAACTCAACGTGCATCTTCGCTATCTTGTCAACTCCCGGCCCCTCAGCAAT